>CAIYDX010000162.1 GCA_903925005.1 uncultured Geobacteraceae bacterium | reverse complement strand
GTAAAAACACCCACCCCGAGACACACTCTCGACACTGGCCGGAATCAGCGGAACGGTGGCCGCATTCCCACCGGAATGGTGGCCGCCAAACCGTCAGTGTCACCGGACGGTTTCACCGGAATACGCATGTGAGGGTGAGAAGACAGAGCGTTACTACTTTGAGACCTTATTTGATCTTCTAAAAAAAGCTCGGGCACTGACAAAAACGTCATGTGTATTTGCGCCTCATCAGCATACCAATCCTACAGGGGTACTTGCAGATCTGATCGCGTTCCAAGACGACGCTAAACGAACATACAAAGATTATGATCATCGCTGGATCGTTATTGACCGCGACGAGGAAAGATGCGGCGGCGGTGGCCATACTCTTCAGGATTTTAATGATGCAATCTCGCGAGCAGCAAGTAAAAAACCAAAGGTGGAAGTCGCGTGGTCCAATCCAAGTTTTGAAATCTGGTACCTGCTTCATTTTCAATATCAGAACACTGCTATTGAGCGAGACCAAGTTAACACTTGTTTGAGCCGGGCACTTATGACTATTTATGAAAAGAACGACCAGACAATGTATTCTCGTCTCCAGCCAAAATTGATTGATGCTATTCGAAATGCGAAACGGCTTCATGATGAGGCTAAGGAAGCCGGAACGTTGCCAGCAGCTACCAACCCTGGAACAAGGGTATATGAACTGGTAAACATGCTTTTATCGTTGCAGACACCTCTCCAACAGGCAGAAACTCTTCAGCTTACAGAAATAGACCAAAAACCCGCATGACCCTTCTTTCCTTTCTTGCAAGTTTGAAAGTCTTGCAGCTAGAGACAGAATCCAACCAAGCGCAACACCGGTCAAGACGGTGTGCTCTCAGCCGTTGAAGGAATAGAAAATCTATTATCAACGAGACAGGATCAAAAAAATAATGTCACTGAAATCAACCAAAGAGCAGATTATTCAATTGCTGGCCGACAAGGACAATAGGGTTATCGCATTGTCTGGCAAGTGGGGTACAGGCAAGAGTTTCATGTGGGGAGAGGTTAAGGCCGTTTCTGATGACGAAGAGGTCAAAGCAGCCCTCTACGCTTCGCTGTTCGGGTTATTGAACACCGAGCAAATCAAAGCAAAACTTATGCAGAGCGCCTTACCGTCTTTGGAAGCCAATCCGGGGCTGTGGGACGGTGCAAAGCAAGCGATAAAGACTGGCATCAAGGTGATGGAAAGTTTTCACAAAGGGTTTGCTGCGCTCAACGACATGGGCCTGGTCTTTGCTTCCGCAATACTTAGGCAAAAACTAATCGTACTCGATGACATCGAGCGTAAGCATGCAAAACTTAACATTGATGAAGTATTAGGCTTCATCGACGAGTTCACCCAGCAGCACGGTTCCCGCTTCGTCTTGATCCTCAACTGCGATCAGCTCGACAAGCGTGAAGTGTGGAACGTCTTGCGCGAGAAAGTGGTGGATCAAGAGCTTTTTCTGAACACATCACCTTCTGAAGCGTTTGAAATTGCAGTAGAGCTCACACCCTCGCTATACGCCTCTCGCATTCGTGCCACAATTGAGACCTGCGGATTGATCAACATCCGCATTATTCGGAAAGTCATAAAGGCCGTTAATCGGATTCTGGGCGATCGACAAGGACTGAACGACGCAGTGCTCTCGCGTGTGATTCCATCGACCGTACTACTTTCTGCCATTCACTACAAAGGAATTGAGGACGGCCCCGATTTTGATTTTGTGTTAGCGCGAGGCACAGATCGAGATTTGATATTGGTTGCGCAAAAGGGTGATGCAGAAACAGAGGATGGTAAGCGGAAGGCCAAATGGAAACTGCTCATGAGGGAGCTTGGGATCTCGTCATGTGACGACTTTGAACTATTGGTCGCCGATTTTCTGCATTCGGGGTTATTCGATGTCTCTAAAATTGCTGAAATCATCGACCGGTATGTCGCGGAAGATGATTTTATGCGTACTCGAAATGACTGCAATACGTTCTTCCAACGCATGATTTGGAATCATACCCTTACCGAAGCTGAGCTTCTAGCTGAAGCGACCGAACTTGCAGATAGGTCTCATTTACTTGATGCCTACATGTTTACCGCGCTACACGAATCCATTTCGGAACTGCCCGGCGGCGAAGCAATTGCGGACTCGGCGTTAGCCCAATGGATTAAGGCACTCAGGGCAAAGGACCTCAAAGATGTTGACGTTAACAACTTTTTCCAACGGAAGTTTCATCCACAGATTGAAGCAGAGTTTAACTCGATTAACGCAAAGACTCAAGCCAACACTACAGTTTTAGACGTGTGTATCTCCATTATTAAGAACAGTGGATGGGGGCTACGTGAGGAAGCAGTGCTAAAGTCAGCAACCGTACAAGATCTGGAGACGATCATCCGAACCAGTGAAGTCCCGGAACTGATGCTATTTATGGGCAAGATGCTGGACCTATGTGTTAATAAGCAGACCTACGAGAAACACTTCGGGTCAGCAATGGACAACTTCGTCCAAGCGTGCCGTAACATTGTCAATGATCCGAAGACGGGGCGTTTATGTAAGCTTATCAAAATCCTATTTTCCGATTCAAAGCTGACCGAAGAGCTAAACCACAATAGCCAAAATGAAACATTCAACCAGGAAGACGCCCCGTGCCGAAATGAGCAGATCCGACTGGCGGTAATTGACGGAGCCATGTTGGAGGTAAACGATGAAAAAACAGAATAACAGTAGCATCCTTGACGCAATACATGAAACTGCGTCCGATCTTCATTATCTTGGCCTTATTAACAAGCATACAATGGCGCGTTATGATGCCCTGTGCGTTCCGCCAGTTCCCGACTATTCACCAGACCAGATCAAATCACTGCGCGAACGATATCGAATTAGCCAGGCAGTCTTGGCATCGGTACTGAACACAAGTCTATCAACTGTCCAAAAATGGGAAATTGGTGAAAAGCATCCAGGAGGCCCTTCGCTAGCCTCTTCATTGAAAAACGTTAGTCGATAGTCACACCAAGATTTATCACGCATCCACTGGTGCTTCAAGAAGGTCTTTGCTTTTCACCCTGCCGATTGCTTTTGCGTAGATTATCTGTCCCTCCGCTTGGTAGTCAACAAACCTTCCATAACATCAAACATAGCTGCCGGAAGCTCTTGAACTGAATTGATAATCTGGTGGTTATCCCAATAATGCCGTACGCTTTGGTCCATAATACCGATAGCCGCGATCTCAATACCATCCTTCATTGTTCTCTGCGTGGCCGCCTTTGCCTCTTCACCGCTATCAGGACAGCCATCGGTCAGAATCAGCATAATCTTCCTTGGTTCAGGGCGTTGCAGCAACAAGCCCCTGGCCGCCCATATCGCAACGTCTGTAGGAGTCCCGTCGAAAGGGTGATGATTGAAACACTCGGATAACGGTTTTATCCCAAAGTCTACGAGAATATTTACTTCCGGATCACGCTCTTTACCGCTAAACTCAAGGGAACAGACAGCAATACCTCTCAACCCGAATAGCGTTGAATGGAGAGCAAATGCGGCAGCATTGGCAACCACATACTTACTACTCATGCTGCCCGATAAATCCAAAAGAACGGCAACGGCTGTATTAACCTCGACGGATTCCACTTTCTTTCTGAAAATACGGGGATCCCCCGTTGCATATTTAATCAGGCGTCCGGGTGCCAGTTTTCTCCCTGATGTTCCGAAGGATTTCGGACGCAACTTAATGGATTGAAGCATCCCCATCAACCGCGCCCGCATTCTGGACGAAGCAGAAATTGCCTCTATTTCGTCCAACTTTCCAAACCGGGGTTTCAATCTTCCGATGATTGGCAATAAAGGGATTCCAGCCATTATGCTACTGGGGACACTATCGGCCATTTCGTCCAGCTCTGACTGAATCAACGCAGATAGATCACCATATCCGGTTTTGTTCATCAAGATTTCAGCAATTTGCTCAGGTGATGGACGTTTACCACCTCCTGTCCCAGCGCCGTTACCACCAGAACCTGAAGCATTAACCCCACGTTGATCCTGTTGCTGCTGCCTGCCGCATTTACCACCAGTACCTTGACCTTGTTGTCCCTGCTGTCCTGAATGAGTTGATGCTGGAGGAATTGGTGAAGTTGTCTTTTGTTGTTGTTGCTGCTGTTGAATAATAAGGCCGATGAGCTTTTGTGCCATTGCCATTGTATCTTTAGTGCTCTTGAGCTTCGGAATATTCTTGATTATCCGCCCCACATCGGCGACAAAATCTGAGCCAAAGGCATCATCCATCATTTCATCACACTGGATTTCGAGCGGTAGGATTGCGGATTGCTTCAAAACATGTCCAAACCCGTACGCCATGACCTTACCGATCAGGGCACTGGATAACGATGTTGGCGCAAGACTGCCTTTATTAAAATAGTGAACAGTAATGGCTTCCAGGTTGAAACATGTGCCCGGTCTGCTCTTTATGGTCTCCATGTCAACACGGACATCCTCAATGACGTTCATCATGTCACCCAAGAGTCCGTCGGGCCTACCACCTTTAGTGTAATTCTTGTGGCCGATCTCATGAAATACGAGACCTGTCATCAACATTCGACCAATAGGAGTTGACGGCATCCGGGCGATGTTAATGTGTGAACCATCAGTGTTGCAGTAGGAACCATCTCCACTAACCGTTATCTTTATCTTCGCATCCCGACCCAGCGTCATTGCCAGGCCAGAAAGTTCCTGGTCACGCATCATGGTGTACTCCTTGTCAAATATTGTCGTGGACTGTAATTGGTTGGTTGTGATAGAAAAACACCTATATATTATGGGGGTTAGCTGTGACGTTGATAGAAGAAGATTTACTGGCCGCTTTGAAGGAATTACAAGAAGCATCGCTGGCTATGACCAGCGGCAAACTCCCATCTGCTCAGGAAATGGAGCGGTATCACCAGGCAATTGAATGGTCGAAACGGGTAATTAAACTTGCGGAGCGTGACAAATGAACAGATCAGATTTGATTGAACGGTTAGCTGGGCAAAAAGGACTCAGCCTCAACACGGCAGATGCAATAATCCATGAAATTTTCAACAGCATGGCTGAAACTCTGATTGCTGGTAACAGAATCGAAATCAGGGGCTTCGGTAGCTTTGAAATCCGGCAATACGATGGCTATTCCGGCCGGAATCCGAAGACGGGTCTGGAAGTCACGGTTAAACCGAAAAAAATGCCTTTCTTTAAAGTCGGCAAGGAATTAAAGGAACGAATCAAATAACCAGTTGCACATTGAATGTTGCAGACGAGGCGGGTTTAATCCATGAAATCTTCCGTTATGAATGAAGCCATTCATCCGTGCCGATCAACGATGATGAATGGCTTTATATTCATGTACGTGTTTTAGAAGTCCCAGGTAATCGGAACCACCTTACCGGTATCCTGCGAAACAATTTCATCCAATGCCTGATCTTCACCAGGAAATTCCAAATCCTCTTCGTCTGCATCAGTAGCAACAGGACGTCCCATATTGGCAAGCTGCCTGCCCACCAATCCGGCGACCATATTTAGGTCAGTACCTTTTATGGCCGTGTCTGCGGGTATTATGCTAAAAGTGTCATCAATAATCTGAATGGTATCGGTAATAGATTGGTCGAGAAACTGTAACCCTACAAGTTTTTCACGGATCGTCATGATGGGGCTTAGCGCTTTGAACGTAACTTCTTGTTTCCCTACAAATGTTTTCTCAAAAACGCGACGAGCGACCAGTCGAACTTCATGACAAAGTTGCCCGAACAAATTATTAACCTCTTCTTCAAGCCCATTTTCTGCGATATTCGCAGGTGCTTTGACGTCAAATGCAGCATAGTTGAATGATATGGCTTTCTTTATGTGATTCGGGGTGTCAACAGCAGCGCGTATGATCGGCGACCATTCTGGCTGGTTCGATGCAATCCATTTTTCAACTTCATCTTCATAAATCGACAGAAAGTTTGTTTTGGCAACTTCAAATTCACTCTTGATTTTGTTGAGTTCCTGACTTAAAGCTTCTGCCTGTTCACGGGGAATTGCATACCCATCTCCACCAAAACGAACACCGCTTTTCAGGCAAAACCTTTTCGCAGTCCTTTTTAACGCGACGAAGGGTTTCAATGCATCAGGCGAAATAATCCGCTTACTTCCCAATGTTGCCAGTGATTCTGGTGGCAGCTTGTCAACGTCAATGCCGTTAAGAGCAAGGTCATTCATCTGTAGTGCTTTACGTCCTTGCCAGAGCGAAATGTTTAATACTACGAGGATCATCTGATCGAGTATGTTTTGAGTTTTCATATAGAAGGTCTCCTTTGAATGTGGGTGATTGTGGAATTGCCGGTCGGCTAAAAGTCCCAGATGATTGAAGCAACGGGCGTTTCATCATGGGTCCAATCTACAACTGATGTAGTTATATCCTTATGAATTACAGGTTGAGTTCTGGTCTGCGCCGGGGAGGCCATTTGAGCCCTCTGGCTTTTCCATCCTCGCTGCGAGGTATATTCGTCCACCATCTGATATTTGTCTTTTCCATGTATTTTCTGCATGATGATTTTGTTGAGTGCATCAAAATCACCCGGCTTGGCAGCATGCTGAACAATCTGGCCGGTCTTTCCCCAATAAATATGGAGTTCACATTGAACTGTTACTGACCCGACCCAGTCCTTACCGCCAGATGATGAAGAAGCACGTAAATGAACTGCGAATGAAGTGTTCGGTTTTAATGGTATCATGGCCGTATCCCTTCAATGTGTGGAGCTGGCGCGCCAAAGTTGGTCTGGATCAGGGTGTGCAACATCGCCCTGACATGGGGATCAACACCATTTCCGAACGCTTTATCGAATGAGTGGTACAGTGGTGGCACGTCTTTCCGGTGCCACGCCTGGACCAGCTTTCTACCCCAGCGAAGTAAATCACGAATAGAAATCGGTCCGGGGCAGTTGCCATTTTGATATGCCCTTCGGATGTCAGTCGCGGTTTTCACCATCGCTTTGATGATATTGTTCTGCAGTTTGCCGGAGAACGAATTCTCAAGAATCTGTTCCTCAACTCCAGCGTGTGGATAGTCCATGTGCCATTTTTCAAACCTGTTCAAAGATGCCAGGTTGAAAATATTGGTTGCGGTATAGACATCACCACCCTGACCATCTCCTCGTGTATTAGCCGTTGCCGCCATATAGATGCGGGCGGCCGGATTGATAACCGTTCCGTCATCAAGTGTCACCGCCGCTCGTTCCAACAATCGGTGACATGCCATAATGACTTCCGGGTTGTAGCCATCTATTTCATCAAAAATGATGGCATATCCTTTTTCATACGCACGTAGCAGGTCGCCCGGCACAAATACGGTATTGCCATTACGCAACTGGATACGGCCAAGAATATCGTCTGGCTCGGTCGATGATTTTGCCGAGACGATGACTGTCGGGATATGCAGGGCCGCAAAGACATTTTTCAATGCATCGGTCTTGCCGCACCCTGTCGGACCTGATATCCAGAGTGGATCAGGATTCAGTTCCGTCAGCCATTCGATAAAGTCCCGTGCAATCTTGGCCTCCCATACGTAGCCAGGAGTTGCTTTGGGAACCAGCGGATGACCGGGGGCAAACCCTGATAGTGGCAACTGAGATGTAAAGCCGAATACTTGTTGAACGGTGTAGGTCGCCTGGACCAGGCCGGTATCTATGTTTTTTGCTTCTTGAGATGTTGTCCCCATGTCGTATCTCCCTATCTATTTCCCTCTCGAATGTTGCCAACGCCAATTGAACAAAATCCTGGTCATAACAGGCTCCTCTCTACAAATGACATATACTGACCATCGCCAATGATGATGTGGTCAAGGACCGGTATGCAGATCAGGTTGCCGGCTTCTTTAAGTCGTTTGGTAATACTTATGTCTTCACCGCTGGGAGACGGGTCACCACTTGGATGATTGTGGATCAGAAGAATCGCCGCTGCTGAACTTAGGAGTGCCGATTTTAGGACCTCACGAACATTGACCACACACTGGTTGAGGCTGCCAATGGCAACTCGATCCATGCAGATAATCCGATTCTTGCCATCCAGATGAAGGCACAGAAAATGTTCCTTCGTCTCCAGCACTAGGTCTCGGAACATCTCGAACACCTGTTGTGGTGAGGTAAACCTTTCCGTGTTGATATAAAGCGGCATATCTTCCCGAATAACCTCTCTGCTGTAAACTGGCCTCATGACCTTCATTCGCAAGGGTTTACCAATACAATCCTGGCCATATTCTTTTAGAAATGCTTTTAACTTCCCCATAATGTCTCCTTACCGAGTACAAGCGACTACTACAATTCCCATTGTGAACAGGGCAATGATCGCAATGAATATCCATTGAGAGTGCTTGGTCTTGAAACGGTTCCGACGAAATCGAGATTCACTTCTACGCGGTTTGAAATCGTGCCCTACGAGGCTATAGCTGTTCTTTGACATGTGACCTCCAAAAGAAAACGCCCCCAGAACCGTGGCGGAACAAGGGCGTTTTATGTAGTTGGGTGATGTAGAGTTAGTGATGTAACGCGAGTGTTGTAGCGAGTGTGATTAAACAGTGGCTGCTTTAATCGGAGTATTGACTGGCTTGCATTCAAGCTTGGTATAACCAGCCCGCTCCTTCAATACTGCAGAATAAATATCTGGATGCTGCTTCTTCAGTTGATCGCTATCGACAACCTGGCTTGGGGCAACAAACGAAACCAGCAGATCAACAGTATTTGATCGCCCCTTGAAAACAGGACCGGTAAAGTCCATCAGCTCCTGACGGATACTTTTCATCTCTTTGTCTGCGCGGTTCTTAGTGCCATTAAGTTCAGCATATTTACCGGCCAAAGCCTCTATCTCCGGCGGCAGGTCTACTTTCGGAACATTCATCGCCGGACAATCGGTACGGTAAGAACAGAAGGCACAGAGATGCGACACAGAAGGGCGTGCTTCATCTTTTTCTTCCAGACAGTCCAGCATGTGCAGTGCCCGGCAGTAGAGATAGTTAAATATGGAATCATTGTATTCATAGCCGTTGAATTGATGCACCTGACCGGCATTCAAATCAATGGCAAGTATCGAACCGCCGATCTTGCCTTCCGGGTACTGAAGACGCAACAAACCAAGCTGAAAGGCGAGCTGGTCTTCCCATTGTGGGTAAGGTTGATCGGGGATCCCGCTGACCGATTTGACCTCGATAACGTGGAGTTCTGGTGTACCATCAAGGTCAGCATAGAACAGGAAGTCAACATGAGCTTTCAGTGGATAGGCCGGATGTCGCAACTCTACCTGTGTGTCGTAGAGATGTTTTACCCCGCCTGCATCGAAGATGTTTTCGATCAAAGTTTCCGCAATATGTCCGCGACTGAATTTAAGCAACGTACTGACGCTTGGCGTTGTCGGGTTCTTTCGCTGCAAATAGACTTTCCTGGCACAGCCAGAGACGTCACTTGAACCGATGTACCGGGTTCGGTCACCGAGTTCGGCACTTTTACTGCGATTTAAAGCCAAAACAGCTGTCTCAAAAAACGGTGTAAGGTTCATAATAGATCCTTTCGTTATAAGGATTGGTGCACTGACAAACAGTTTGCATATCGGGCTTTCAGGGTGACAAGTACTTGGCTGACGGTGTGGGCGCATTCCAGGCAAAGCAAAGTATCGCGCTTATCAAAATCTCTCGTGGTATATCCACTGGCCATTCTCTAACTGTGGTACTTCGCGAATGCCAGATGATGTCTCAATACCGGCAAATTGATTTGTGCGATGTGCAATTGACAGAAAACCATCGCGTCCGACCATCGGTTCAACCTTGTTAAACCATTTATCACCGAACTTCTGTCGGCGGTTCACAAAGAAGATCTCTTTTGTGATCGGGTTTAAACAGAGTTCTCGTGCGACTGAAAAGCAATACGCCTGCTCGGCCTTACTGGTTCCCGAAGGGAAAAACTGGGTTTCGATGACAGCCATCTGCTCTTTGTCGAAGTCGATCTTTGCTAATTCATTGCTCATAACGCGGTCTCCTTTCCAACTCATTTATGCTTCCAAAGTTCCTGTACGGTTTGACGACAATATTTTTAGAAAAGCTTTAATGCAGGAATACGCGGATTCACCTCCTCTCTATTTGTGTCGTGATCTAGCTCCATGTCGATACATCCACGCTGTACACGTCGTTGCGGTAGTAGCTGATGAAGTTCTTCTCCCATAGCGAATAGAGGGCTATACCGCGTTGAATGGGGTATTCGCGGCCCATGTGTTGAAACAATTGGAGGCTGAAATCAAAGTCTATCTCTTTGGCCAGTTCCACATGTGGCGGTGTGCCGTATAGCGCAAAGTCTGTTATGTATTGGATACATCCATCCGAATTGACGGCAATCTCAACCGGATGATAGCCACCGGAAGAACAGTCATATTCCGGGTCTCTGAAGTTAACTACCGCCCCGCTGCTGCCGTTCACTCCAGCGGCACTGATCTCATGTTGTAGGAGGTTGATAAGGTGTTTGCTGAGCGGCCATGGCATGTTCGTACAGTTGATGATCATTTTTTTACCTCCTTGAAATAGAAAAGCCCAAATCGGTGAGGGTTTGGGCTTCGTGCTGCATCCTGTAGGTTGTGTGAGTTAGTGTGCTGTAGGTGAATCAGTCCGAAAAGGTTGTAAAATATCCGCTTAAATCGTCTATTTTCGCGTTGTAACGCACTACTTACCACTTTTATGAATTGCCAACTATGTAGAGCTGCATTAACAACTGCTATCAGTTCCAAAACCAATCTTTCCAATACCTCCGTTGCGTTTCATCCGAGAGGCCAGTTCCTCTTTTGCAATATTCATCAATGTAAGGCTGTCAATAGATGAAAGTCCTCGATAGGCCTGCATACGCACCGCTCGTTCGACTACAAGGCGGATTTCACCGCCAGTCAAACCGATGTCAGCTAATTTAGAAATGTCAATGTCATCAGCTAACCGATTCATTGGCAAATGGCTCTGCCACAATGCAATCCTATGATTCCTTGCAGGTGGTGGTAGTTCCAGTTTATAGGTAAACCGTCTGCTGAAAGCTTCATCCAGAAGATCACGTCGGTTAGTAGTTGCCACTAGGATGCCTGAAAAACGTTCTAAGCCCTCTAAAAACAGGTTTTGCATATTGTTGTTCATACGATCAACTGCACTTTTACCTGCATCGCGGGAGCCAAGCAGCTGGTCAGCTTCATTGAGCAACAGCACCGGTGAATTACCCAATTCTTTTTGCAGCATGAGATAGTCGTCGAAGATGCGTCGCACGTTCTGTTCTGATTCTCCCACCCAGCAACTTAAGACTTTTGCAGCGTCAATTTTGATTAACGGCCTTTTCATTTCGCTGGCAAGATACTGGGCTGTTAATGTTTTGCCGGTTCCCGGCGGCCCATAGAGCAATACAGTGCTGCCGGTTGGTGAACCCCAAGCAGATGGTAACGCTGAGTTCCAACTTTTACGTAATTGCTGTCCTTTGTGCGATTCGCTGAAAATTAAAGCTCTGATTGCTTCCATGACTAAATCAGGCAAATAAAGCGATTCTTTCTTTAACTTCGGCTCTTCAAAATCAAAGAGAGTGTTTTTCTTAATCCGGTCCTTTAACTCATTAATTGTGCTTTTGCCTCGTTTCTTTCCCAGAAGTGCGGTAATACCTCGTTGCGTCAACTGGATTGCTTCTCCAAACGTGCCGCGAGTTCCTTCAATTAGCTTATTGCGCATCAGCGATCCCTTTGCTCCGAATAGGTGCTCTTTCATCTGCTTCCGACTCATCCGACCACGGGCAAACAGTTGAGTAACATCAGAAGGGTTGCTAAAATCGTAACGCACGTCACCATCACGCGACCCCATAAGGCCGACAAGGGTCAGTTGTTGGTGGACACTAAGGTCATACTTTTTCTGTGCCTCTATAGCAGGTATTGTGCAATCTGAAATTTCTGTTCTCTGAGCAATTCGCCGATACCACCCGTCTAGCTCAACAGTGTACAAATCAACTTCGGGATTGTTTACCCGGTAAATGTCGCTCTCGTCTTGAATAATTGAGTGTAAATATGCAAAGACGGCATCGAGATAGGCTTCATTGGAAGTGAATGCGCGATAGGTTTTTTGTTTTCCGCCGCCCATTTCTTTATGAAAAGTGTTGCCCAACTCTATGCTCGATTGTAACCAGCAAAACGGCGGCTGATCTATAAAGGAACTTCCCGGTCTTTCAAATATCCGGATCCAACCTGAATCATTCAGTTCCGTAAAACCATTAAGATACTCAATTATTCTTTCCGGATCGCAGGCCAGTTTGTCTATGATTTCATGGCCTAAAACGTAAGGATCATTGCCGATTTTAGCCTTTATAATGTATGCAAATGATATGAGAGCCGTATCGGTCAGCATTTTCAAGCAGTCTGGTTTGTTGCGTACCGAACTGATTACCGAATTAAGTAACACTCCTTCGTCGTTATAAGTCAGGTTGGAAACCTTTCTCTTTTTCTTCGTCAATCTTTCTTTGATCTCATTATTATGTACTTCCATCGCTAGTGCATGCCGGGTGGCAATACACATAAAATACTGAGCCAACTGCATATGGGCCTCCTTTTCAGATATTCTCAGAAAATGAAATAGCCCCAAAAAGCGATGTTTATTACGCTATTTGGGGCCATTTTGATGTTAATTACGCTGTTCTTACTGAATATGCCTGCTAAAATCAGAAATAGTTCAATGATTGCGTTTTTGATGCTTTTACACGCGACATTTCCATTTTTCTTCATCCGGCTTTGATTTAATATAACACAAAAAGTGAGTTATATCAAATTGTTGAGGTACCTGAACGGCGTTTTTACCCTTAATTTTATTACGTTTTTTACCCAATCGGGACTATTTTCTTCGTAAAGCATATTTTTTTATGCGTATTTTGCTGTTTTAGCCGCTTTTAACTACAACTTCTAAAAGTCGGATTTATTCCGCGACCGGTATAATGCGGGGAAATTACAGAATCACTTCAAAATACTGAACTTAATGAACATAATTTTTATAACCGATTATATC
>CAIYDX010000161.1 GCA_903925005.1 uncultured Geobacteraceae bacterium | reverse complement strand
TATCATTTCAATTGCGGAGACACCGAGCGGCTGCTTTGACTTAATTTTAATCCTGGGAGCCTGTTTTTCGGCTTCAGGCTTCACTTCGGGTTTTATTTCAGGCTTCACTTCAGGCTTCATTTCAGTTGATACGGTCGGTTCCGCCGCCGGAGTTGCCTCAACCTGTATAACTGGTGCTGCAGCAGGCTTTGTATCTATCGCAATTTTCTCAACAGGTTTTTCTTCTGTCCGGGCAGAGTCAAGCTTTGTACTCATATTATCATCAACAGACTTTACACCCAGAGTTATGACAACGCCTGCATCCGTTTTGACCGCGGATGCTTCAGGAAAACTCCCGTTCACGGCATCAAGAACGACGCGCAGCTTGTCCGGATAGAGACCGAGCCGCGCTGAAGCAACGCCGGAAGCATTTAAAGGCAATAGACGTGTTGGCAAACCGCTTCTCACATTCATTAAATCAACAACATACCGTTCCGGTTTATTAAGCCTGAACGTTTTAAAATCGCTGACCTGGCCATCGAGAGCAAGAGTGATCAGGTTTTTGTTGACCGAAATGCCGGTCAGAGTTCTGAATGAGACTTCATCGCCAGGGGGAGCCGCCGCTGGCAATGAAGTTGCCGATAGTTCGGCAACAACAGGTTTATCAACAACAGGTTTATCAACAACAGGTTTATCAACAACAGGTTTATCAACAACAGGTTTATCAACAACAGGTTTATCAACAACAGGTTTATCAACAGGAGTTTGTTCGGCGAGAGGTTTATCAACTGGATTTTTATTAATCACGGCAGATGCATTAACCGCCAATGAGGGAAAAGATATTTTCAACTCTCCGGGATCGGTCGGAAGCGCTGAAATCAGCGGCTCGCTGTCATTTACAAGTTCAATTTCCACCCTGGTCAATACCCCCGCTCCGGTATCATAGCGGTTAGCCGTAACCGTCTTAAAATTTCCTTTGTTTACGATTATCGGCGCAGCAATGTTTCCTTGAGTAACCTGGGAAAAATCGATGACAAGCCGCAGTGGTGATATTGTTTTATAACTTGTGTAGGTTGCAGGAGAAGTCAGTTTTATCGTCAATTCCGTTGTAGGGCCATCGCCTGTTGTAACAACAGATTCAATATCGGCAAGTTTTTTAGTTTCCAGCTGCTCGGCAGAAATAGCCGCATTCGGCACGGCAGCCAAACAGCTCGCAAATATTAAAAGTGGTATGAGCACAATTTTCAATATATATTTCTCCCACTTCATACAGAACTCCTTATTGCTTCCTGGGAAGGGTAAGTTTAATACTTTCTTTCCGGCCCCTGCCACTATCGTTTTTAGAGTACTCCATCACTTCAACACCACTTGTGTTGATTGAAACAACCCTGCCGTCATTTTTTCCTATCGACATGCCTACTTTCAGAACATATCCCTTGCCACCCGGATCCGTCACCATTGCCTTATTTTCCCGGCCGCCGGTGATTATGCCGATAAGCTTGAACTGACTCACATCAAAGCTATGAATGGGCAAAGAAATCCGCCCGGTGTTCTTTGATGATTCCGGCGACATTTTAGGTTCTGTTTTCACAACCAAAAAAGGCTTGAATGGGTCCTTTTTATTACTGAAATCTAACTGGTTTATTGATGCATGAAGCGGCGGTAAAGCAGATGTTGACTGTTTTTGAACAGGTTTAGGCGGCACAACAGCTGCTTTGGGCGCTTGTAGAGGAACCGGCGGCGGTTGTTTCTTTTTAGCACAAGCTGTAAACAGCACGGCACAAATCAAAACAGAAGTTACCATTAAGTAATATTTATTTTTTGGGAACAGCTTTCTTGTCATCCTTAATCTCTTTCTTATCAAGGAAGCGAAATGTCGTAGCGAGACACGCGACCTTGGTGGCCATGTGATTGCCGACACTCTTGATATCCGAAAACATAACATTAGAAATATTGACGATTCGAGGCAGCTTCGCAACCTCGGTAAAGAAATTTGCAACGCTGTAATATGATCCGGAAACAACAATATCGACCGGAACATCGGCGTAGAAATCTTTAGGTATCTCGGCTTTTGGACGGAACGTTAAAAAGTCAAGCCCGGCGTTTTTTCCCAAAGTGGTAATGCTGGTCAACAGCGATGGGATTTCTTTAGAGTTCGGTAATTCCGTCAATGCTTGCGCCAACTCCAAATTCAGCTGTTCGTACTCTTTTATTGTTCTTGGAAGGTTGTTGGCAACTTGCGTTTTTTCCGCAATTTCCCCTTGCAGCTTGGTCAGTTCAGCCATAAGTCCCTTTAATTCATTATGCTTGGGAATATATAAGAACCAAACCAAAGCAGCCGTTTCAATAACCAAAAGCAGAACCAGAATTATGATTTTCTGTTTGGTCGGAAGCTTAAGTATTTTCTCTACATTTGGATCCATATACAAACCACCTACATGATATGAATTATTTTTTTACGGCAGGAGCATCCGGCGGCGGCGCTATATCAGACTTTAGTTTCATTGTCAGATCAAACTTCTTAAGTTTGGTCCCAGCCACCTCGGTTTGCTCGGAAACCAGCAGTTCTACCGTCATAAAGTTATTCGATGTTTCCAGCGACTTCATAAACCGGGCAATCAGCTCCTCAGTATAGGCAATACCCGATAATCTTACATCTTGACCGGATTCACTATAGTTTGTGAGCCACAATTGTTCGGGAGTGACGTCACTCAAACTTGCCAACCTGAGCGCCGGACCGGTTTTATTTTTTCTAAGCTGCGATAGAACATTCAGTTTTTTCTTAACCTGTTCTTTCATTTTTTTAATTTCATCAAGCTTGCCTATTTTAGTTTTGAGCTCACTGATTTTATTATTTGCTGCTGTTATGTCGGCTTTCGCTGTGGCAACCTGAATTCGCTTTACTACATAGAGAGAAACAACAACTACAGCGGTCAATACCAAGATAACACCTGCTATGGCAAGCTGCTGAATCGCGGTTTCCCTCTTTTTTGAACTTTTGGTGGGTAAAAGATTTATCTTAATCATTTGTCCCCTATCCTCCTGACAGCAAGACCAACCGGCACGGCCATGAGCGGGGCGATCTCCTGAAGGTATTCAGGGTCAAAATCTTTTTCATCATATTTCAGTTTTGCAAAAGGATTTAATATTTCTACCAGCAAGTCTGTTTTTTCAGAAATGGCGCTTATGAGTTTATAGACCTTTGAACAACCGCCGCTCACAAATACTCTGGAAATGCGATCGGTATTTGCAGTAGAGTTATAGAAATCCAGCGAGCGGCGAATTTCCTGAGTAATTGTTTCGTTGACCGCTAGGATAACATTTTGAAGTTCTTTGTTGTGGGATTCATGCGCCAGCAGTTTGCCAATTTCGGCATCTTCACCGCTTAATCCAAGTTGTTTCTGAATTTCCTCCGAATAAAGATTCCCCCCCATCTGCACATCCCGCGTGAACAGTGTGGAGCCCTCTTTAATCACATTTACATTCATTACGCTGGCGCCGATATTAATTAAGGCAATAACATCTTCCGGAGTATAGTCGTGATTGACTTCAAAAGCGTTTTGGACAGCAAAAGAATCGACATCAACCACCGAAAGTTGCATTCCGGCGTCACTGAATACCGACACATAATCATTGATAATATCTTTTTTGCTTGCAACAAGCAGAACGTTCATCCTGGTCGGGTCAATACTGTCGGGCGATAAAATCTGAAAATCCATATTTACATCATTGATATCGAAGGGGATATATTGCTCCGCCTCCCATGATATCTGTTCCTCCAACTCTTCCTGCGACATCGTAGGCAACACTATTTTCCTGATAATAACAGAATTGCCGGAGATGGAACAGACGACCTCTTTAATCTTTATATCAAGGCTTGCGACCAAACTTTTTATTCCGATAGCGATTGCAGAGCTGTCCATCAACGTGTTATCAACAATGGCCTCGGCGGGCAAAGGGAAAATACCGACATTCAGCAACTGAAAGGACCCTTTATTGTCCTTGATTTGAACCACCTTCACGGAGCTCGATCCGATATCTATACCTACGACCTCTTTTTTCTTCTTAAAAAGAAACATATGCGGTCCCGTTATTCCTGATCCTGAAATACTTTGTGTTTTTCCTCAAGACGATACCCTAGAGCCAGAATGATTTTTCGCATGGTCTCCATTCGGCAGAGTTCGCCACGCTCGATCCTTCCAATCGTCAGAACAGAAATACCAGCATTGCGGGCAAGCTCCGACTTGCTCAGCAATCTGGATTCTCGAATCGCTTTTACGTTATTTTTAGTTCCCATTTTTCATATGCCTCATAAACTAACGGTAGTTATAGGACATTTACTAAAATATCGATATTTGTCAAGATGTTTTATATAATTATGCATAATATCGTTCAGTATATGTATGGTTACGGAGAGTGAAATTATAGGATCGAGTTTTGCGGCAACGGGAGGAGTGATGGAAATTAAGTGAGATTATTATTCTATTGTTGCCTTATCAGTATGCATACAAGACGGTGACATTAGTTCTCTCAACAGCATTCGTTTCATTCTCGCCCAGCACCTCGATGCGGTACCCAAAAGGTTTATGCTGAATGGGAATGCTCCCTCCTGTTTTGTTGTAAGCTGAGCCGGAACCGGATAACAGGCCGTCGCTGTCACTTGTATTTATCATTGAGGATGAGGCTGTGTCGGTATTACCTGAAGAGGTATCAACAATTTTGGCGTAAACCTTATAGTTGTTATTGTTTGAAGTCCCCTTAAGGAGAAAAGTCAGGTCGGGTGATGATTTGATTGTAGATATTTCCACTGATTGTTGAGTCTGAGAGCATTTATGCCATTTTGAAGTTGGAGAACGCAATTTTTGCGTGAAACAATCATTTGAAGCAGTTACGGAAAGGTTAATGTTTCCGTAAGTACTTTCAAGTCTGTTTGACATCCCTTCTGCCGAAGAGATATTCTTCCAGGCATTGCCAACGACGCCCAAAGCCATCAGTTCGCTGCCACCATAAGCTGCTTCCGTTACATTGCGGTATCTTTTGGTGGCGGCTGATATTTTAATGGATTGGGTAACAATATAAAAATCTGAAACGATCTAATCCACCGCTAACCGGAGCCAGCTTTCCGGTCGGCACCCAGTATGGGCTGCAGCGTATACCAATCGTGGGAACATGGACGCCAGGTCGAAACGGCGGTTAAACCGGTATTGG
>CAIYDX010000160.1 GCA_903925005.1 uncultured Geobacteraceae bacterium | reverse complement strand
TGTTGTTGCATTGAACTCTCCTTTTGAAATGGGGAGGTTCATTGCTTACACACATGTCTCAAAAAGCGCAACCACTTCAGTTCCCGTGGCATGACCCGGTCCACCAGATTATGTGCGCTCTCGTACTGGTCGGAATGGCATCCGGCGCGACTTCGACATTGTCATTTCAGCGTTTTACCTTCCCCATATACTTGAGTCTGGTATTGATTCCATTGCTTGTAAAATTAACTATCACCAATACTAACATAACGTTGATTATGATTCCGATGTTATTGATGTCATTTGCCTTTGCAATGAGAGGTTCGAACTATATATTCCGGAACACCTTGCAAAACATCACGATGCGTCTTCAGGCGATTGAGCGGGAATCGGCGTTACGTCAGAGCGAGACTATGCTCGCCGCCGAGCAGACCCTGTTACGCAATGTTATAGATGCTATCCCGGATCTGGTTTTCTTCAAGGATCAAAACAGCGTATATCTAGGCTGTAACAAGGCCTTCGAAAAATATTTCAACGTCACTGAAGATTCGATAGTCGGTAAAACCATCTTCGATTTCGTCAATGACGAAACTGCGGCATCTTTCCAAAAATCCGACGAGGAAATGCGCGCAAGCGGAATGGTTTGCGTTAATGAGGAGTGGGTTACCTATTCGGATGGCTGCAAGGTCTTGCTGGAGACCCACAAGATCCCTTTCCGGTTGAGTAATAATGAAATCGGCCTTATCGGCATTGCCCACGACATCACTGAAAGGAAGTTGACGGAGAGAACGCTCATCGAAGCTAAAAACCAGGCTGAGGCCGCGTCCAGAGCCAAAGCGAGTTTCCTGGCCAATATGTCTCACGAAATTCGTTCCCCGATGAACGCTATAATCGGCTTCAGCCACCTCGGCCTGAGCGAGTCTGATCCGACAAAGCTGCGAGACTACCTGGTCAAAGTCCACCATTCGTCCACCAAGCTGCTCGGCATCATCAACGATATTCTCGACTTTTCCAAAATTGAAGCCGGTAAGCTGGAATTGGAGATCGTGCCGTTTCGTCTGAGCAAACTGATTGACGAGATGCGCGAAAATATGGAACTGAGCGCGGAAAGCAAAGGATTGCGACTATACTTTAATATAGCCGAGGATCTTCCGGACTTCCTGATAGGCGACACTTTACGCCTGCACCAGGTGATCACCAACCTGATATCCAATGCGATCAAATTCACCGAATACGGTCAGATCACTGTCAGCGCCAAACTGGTCTCCCGCTGGGGCGATGAGGCAATCCTGCGGTTCGCGGTCGCCGATACCGGTATCGGCATGACGGCGGAACAGCAGACAAAACTGTTCCAGTCATTCAGCCAGGCCGACAGCTCCACCACCCGCAAGTTTGGCGGCACCGGTCTCGGTTTAGCTATATGCCGGCAACTGTTGCAGATGATGGGGGGCGAGATAGGAGTGGAAAGCGAGCCGGGCAAGGGAAGTACGTTCAGCTTTACCGTGGTTCTCAAAGAAGACGTTTCTTCCATATCAGCTGATCAACCGGACCATAATGACGCAACGAACTCAGAGACACAGACCATTGCCAGTTTGGACGGCAAGCGGGTGCTGTTGGTCGAAGACAACCACTTCAACCAGATGCTGGCCCAGACACTGATGGAACAGGTGGGGATCAAGGTCACACTGGCCGACAATGGCAGGGAAGCGGTGAATATTCTTAAAAACAGCGCCACGTTTGATGTCGTGCTGATGGATATTCAGATGCCCGTAATGAATGGTTATGAGGCGACCACTGTCATCCGCACCGAACTGGGACTGACCGAACTGCCCATTATCGCCTTGACCGCGCATGCCATGAGTCAGGAGCGCCAAAACAGCCTAGCCTTCGGCATGAACGACATCATTACCAAACCGCTCAATGTAAAACTGCTGTATGATGTACTGGCGCGGCATGCAAAGAGCCGGGCAGACATTTGATTCAAATATAATTGAAAACGCGAAAAGGCCGGAAGCGATGCCGGCCTTTTCGCGGTACTAAACATGATCCCGTGAGCACCATCTAGGTCTTTTTCTGACCCTGGGCACGCAAGCTGGCACCCTTCTCCGGCAGTTCCACAAAAAGTTTGCTGCGATACCCGACATCATGAGCAAGCTTAACTCCCAGGGTGATAGAGCGTTCCGCCCCCCCCATCTTCGTGGAAATCACCCTGGCGGAACCGGGCGCCATGCATCCGTCCACCAGCTGAAGCAGTGTCAGCCATTCGTACAACTCCTCAAAACGCTCCTTGTTAAACCACTCAACCCCATCGCTCTCATGGTGTAACAGGAACGTACGGCACGCCTCCAACTCGAACAGTCCCTGCATCTGTTTGAGACCGCTTAACGTCACATCCCGCTCATTCGAGCGCCACCACTCCAGCAGTGCAGTTAAAAGCCCGATGGCACGACTGCCGAACCCGTAATCCCGATCCCGCTGCAAAAACTTCCGCAGAGTGAAATCCAGGCCGCGACTTACCGGTTCGAGCGTGGTCTCGCGCAGTATCAACAAGGCCAGCAACAGGGATTCGGCAGCCTGATCCGAAAAATCTGCGGTTAGCCGTTTTTGGAATAAACGGGCATCTACTGCGGTCGTCCTGTGCCCTTTAAGCTCGACATAGCGGCCATACAGCAAAGTCGCATCGCTTTTCCGCCGAAGAATCTTCAGCTTAGCCTTGCCGACGGCGGCGCGCGGCTTAGCGGACTTAATAGCTATCGGCTTGCCGGCTTCAGCGGTCAAAAGAAATCTCTCCACAACCTTGCCGAGTTTTGTTTCGGCTGCGGAGTTTTGTCCAACCGAACGTGCCGCTTGAAGCGATTCCAATACCGTGATGAACGAGGCATTCAACTCCGAGTACAGCAGCTGTTTTCGCTGTTCTTCGAGCGAGATAACCCCCGAGCCGTTCAGATGGGTATGCAGCTTCAGCCATGAGCCATCAAGATCATCGCGGATTTCCCGAAAATCCATGAACACATGGAACTGATACTCTTTCAGCTCGACATACAACCCCTGTTCGCGCAGCTCACCGGCTGAGCGGAGGTACTCCAGACCTTCCGTCTGATCCCGGAACGCCAGATAACAATAATCTTCAGCGGGCGCGACGAGCGCAGCGGCAAGCGAAGTCCGGTCTAGTCGTCCCCCTTCACCTTCGCCGGGGGCCAGGAAAGGGACCGATTCCCTTATCCAGCCGGAAGTGGTCGAATGGCTGTTGTGATACAGAACAAGCGCCCGATGTTCACCAACCCGGTTGGAATAGGCAAAGACATTTTCATCGACATGGTCACCGGCATGAAAGTCATACAACAGATAGTTCTCGGACCCCGAGAAGAGCCAGCGACGGCGCAGCAGCGGAAAGATCCACATTTCATGGCCGCGCACCAGCCCCTCGTCAACCTTCTCATCCCAATAGGCACGCTTGTATTCCATACCGTATTTCTCGTGAAAGCCCTCAATCTGGCCATGGCCGATCATCGGTAAACCGGGCATCGTGGCGAGCAAGACGCAGGCGCCGAAATATTTCCCCTGCGAACCGAACTGGGCAACAGCGGTCTTTTCATCAGGATTGTTCATGAAATTAACGAAACGCTTGAGAATTTCGTGATTGAATTCCAGCACATTTTTGATGGTCTTGCGGTATTTGACGTTCTCCTCGGTCTTGAGCATGTTCATGAAAGCGCTGTTATACACGCGATGCATACCGAGCGTCCTGACGAAATACCCCTCCATCATCCAGAATGCCTCAGCGAGCAGCAGCGTGCCAGGGGCCTCGACCGCCACACGGTCCACCACCTTGCGCCAGAATTCGACCGGAAAAACGGCATCGAATTCTTCTTTGCTCATGCCATGTTCAGCGCGGGACGGAACGCCGCCGCCGAGGCCGCGCAGCGGAAACCAGAGACGCTGATAATGCTTCTTGGCGAGCGTCATCGCGGCATCGAAGCGTATGATCGGGAAATTGCGGGCGACATGCAAAATAGTCTGGATGACCGCTTCCTGCAGTTCGGGAATCAGGTAATTGAGTTGGGCAGTATCGTTCCAGGGAATGCTGGTGCCGTCGTTGCCATGATAAATGTAACGAGTGCGGCCGGTGGTACGATCGTAATGTTTGAACACCACGGCGGCATCGCTCTTGTTCCAGTAACCATCCTCTATCTGCAGACAGACATTGCTGTCGTGAGAAAGATCTTCGCCGGTAAATTGATAGGTCGGAAACGGCGGGTAATCGGTCTGAACAAACCAGTCAGGGTGCTGTATCACCCAGCGGGAATAGATGCCGGTATGATTCGGCACCATATCGCTGGCCAGCCGGATACCGCGACGAAGAGCACGTTCCCGCAGGTTAGCCAGCGCTTCCCATCCTCCGAGATCGGCGGCTACTTCGTAGTCGTAGAGTGAATATGCCGAGGCGATGGCATCCGGGTTGCCGCAGATCTGCTTGATGCGCTGCGACGCGGGAGAGCGCTCCCAGAGCCCGATCAGCCAGAGTCCCGAAAAGCCGCAGGCCGCCAGCCGGTCAAGTTCCGCATCCGGCACCTGGTCAAGGCGGGTTATCGGATATCCGTGAGAACGGCTCAGCTGATCCAGCCAGATATATACCATCTTGGCCATCAAGACGACATGCGCCATCCAGCCGGCGTCGGGCGAAAAGTGCTCATACTCTGGATAATCAAACCCGTGAAAAACCCCGCCGGTTCCCGATGCGGCGGAAGGATCGCCGGAAAGGTGTCCGGCGTGCCGGAACTCAAGGACCGGGGTCGGTCCCGGATCACCGCCGCCACCGCCGCGTTGCCGCTGCTCCTCCTGCAGAATATCGAGGGCAATTTCCACCTCATGCAGCAGTTCAGGCGGCAATATACCCTGCCACTGTTCGCGGAGATAAGCAACCTGACCGGCCAGAGAGCCGGGTGAGGCGATGATCGCCGCCATGAGTGCCTCTATCAGGGTACACCCTCTGCCGGCAAGAATCGGCCCCTCTTTCAGCGAACGGTCAAATGCCTGAATAATATCCGGGTAATGGGACGTTGTGGCCAGGACCCGATCATCGACAAGTTCCCGGAAACTTTCAATAGCCGGATTGTCGGCCGCCAGTCGCAGCAGCAGCATTTCCCGCAGCAGTCGATGGGTGCGAAGAGGGCTGTTCAAGCTTTCAGCCAGCCAACTATCGGCCTTGACGCTCTTCTGCAAAACCGGAGTCGGAGGAAACAGTTCGACAAAACGGTGGGCGGTTGTCCGGAGTTCTTCGCCGGCCGGATCAAAGCCCCCGGTTTTCAGCGCATTGACCAGCAGAGAAGACTCCTGAGCATTAGCGACTCCATCGATAAGGAAACGCAATGCCTTCTGAAGGGAGGCATATAGGTTGAGCTCGCCGGCATGTACAATTGCGGAACCGGGCGAACGACTGCTGTTCAGCTTGAGAGCCAGCTGCCGGAAAAATTGTATCTGGGGAAGCCCACGGTCTTTAATGCCGCTTGAAAGCGGCCCCAAACCGAGGGACCGCCAGTGATGAGAGGAAATCTGGATGTCGTGGTGATAATATGAATCTGTACCGCTCGGAGCTGTCATGATGTTTCCAGTCGCGGAATGCCGGGATATCGGAAAATGTTCGTGAGACGAAAACTGCGCCGACAGGTTACTGTTTTTTAGTTGTAGACTTGGCCTTCTTGGTTTTTGCTTTTTTCGAGGTTTTCTTACCTTTTTTACTCTTCCCTTTTTTGCCTTTTGTTATTTTACGTGGCTCAGGGTTGAATTCATCACGAATATTATTCAGCAGTACGGCAGTTTCTTCCATGGTCGGATCAGCTTTTTTCGCCGCTTCAAGGGTCTCTTTAGCTTCGCTCAGCCGTCCGGTCTTCATATACAACCGCCCAAGCGCATTGAGCGCCCTGGCATTATCCGGTCTCAGCTCGATCGCTCTTTTGTACGCGCCTATCGCATTTTCATACTCTTTTTTAAAGTCATACATCAGTCCCAGTTTGTAATGATTGACCGGGTCATCGGGACCCAATTCAACGGCCTCTTTAAGCAAGACCGTGATTTCGTCATACTGCTTGTTTTTCACGTATATCGATACGAGCGCGGTACGTGCGTCACTGTCGTCCTTATGCACGGCAAGAGCTCTTTTATAATGCTCAATCGCTTTATCATTATCCCCTTTTTGAGCGTAAAGAGCCGCTATTTCACGATTGGCGTCGCCATCATTCGGGCTGTAGGTCAGCACGGAATTGTATGACGTCAGTGCCAGACCGGCCTCCTTGCTTTTAACAAATATTCGGGCCAGTTTCAGATGGATATCCGGACTTTCGGGACGCAGTTTGAGAAACTCCGAATACTGTTCCACCGCTTCCTGATACAGGCCGCGGGAGAAGCGGATATCACCCAGTCGCAAATGGGCTTCGGCGCTGGCCGGATTAGCCTTGACCGCCCTTTTGTAAGCTACTACCGCCTCATCTACCAGAGATTTTTTCTCGTACAGTATACCCAGATTGAGGTACACATCACTGTTGGTGCTGTTGCGATGCGCCGCTTCCCGGTAAGCCTCTATCGCCTCCCCGTCATTTCCCGCCGCCCGGTAAATATGACCGAGTTTTTCGTACGACAATGTATCTTCAGGGTGTTCTTTGATAGCCTTCTTAAGGTTTTCAATTTCTTTATCGGCTCCGCTCGCTTCCGACTGACCGGTCGGTTTCTGAATTATCCGCGTCGGCTTGTTTTTCCCACCCAGAAGAGAGTGGTAGTCGGCCAGCTTGACATCCCCCTTCTTGTCGTATATGCCGGCCAGCATCAGGTGGATTTCGCGATTCTGAGGGGCAGCAGCCTCGCCGCGCTTCAGATGTTCAAGCGCCTTATCGAGCTCACCACGCTGCAGATCGATCGCTGCTATTCCGATATGAGCCGGCGCGGAAGCGGGATCGGCGGCCAGGGCCCTTCGATATTCAACGAGCGCCTTATCGGGCTGGTTTAAGGCCGCGTAAATCTCGGCAAGCCCGACAAAGATGGATGCATCTCCGGACAGCTCGCGCGCCGCTTCATTGTAATGATAGGCAGCCAGCGGATAGACTTTCTGCGCGGCAAGAATCCGTGCCATAGCTTTATGGTATAATGGATTGTGAACCGAAGAGAGTCCGCGTGCCAGTTCAACCGACGCCTCATCGTTCATCCCTTTTCGGGCGTAAAGCAATCCCAGATTGCCGCTGGCCTGAGCGAAAGAAGGGGCCAGCTGCAGCGTTCGGCGATACTCTAAAATAGCGCCGTCAAAATTGCTGACCCTCTCCTGCTGCAGTGCATTGACGAAATGGGCACCGGCGCCATCCGGACAATGGGTGATTATTTTGGCCTCTGCCTGCCGTATCAGAGCCTCGTCACGGAGAGTGTCCAGTCTGCCCGCCATCTCAAGTGCATCTTTACAGGGCTCAGAGCCTAATCCCCAGCTGAATCCGGTCAAAAGAAGTACTGCCGTCAGCAGCAACAGGTATGTTTGCAGGATTTTCATAATTGGTGTTGTTCCTCAGATTCTGTCGGTAGTTCGGCGGCATTATACACACCACCCGACAATATTTCAATATTTTAGGCTAAGCACTTGATTGTTTGCCGCAGTATGTGGATAATAGAGTATCAAGGTTTTGCCTCTGCCGGCGGCATCGGGAACCTTCAGCAGTTCGGGGATATGATGAACAGAGACCTGGAATTAATGATCATGACCGCAAGCGACCTGCCAACAATTCCGGTTGTCGCAACCAAGGTCATGCAGCTTATCGAGAGCGAAAATGCGACTGCGGAAGAGCTGGCCAAGTTAGTCGCGTCCGACCCGGCTGTCGCCGCCCGTGTATTAAAAATATCAAATTCATCCTTCTACGGCTGTCAGCGCCAGATCCAGACGTTGTCCCATGCGATCGTGGTTCTTGGCTTCGCCACGCTAAAGAGTCTGGTAGTAGCGGCATCGGTTAAACAGGTCTACCAGCCGTATGGCCTTACGGAAAAAATGCTTTGGGAGCACTCCTTCGGAGCCGGTTTGGCGGCTCGCATCATCGCAAGGGAGACCCGCCTGGTAAGTGTGGAGGAGGCGTTTTTGGGAGGGCTTTTTCACGATATCGGCAAGATAATCATGAATGCGATGAACAAACAGCAGTTTCAGGAAGCGATGCAGAGGTGTTACAATGACGGGCTCACCTTTGAGGAAGCTGAACGGCAGGTGTACTCATACACGCATGCGGAAGTCGGCGGGCTGGTAATTAAAAAATGGAACTTCCCCGATATGCTGATGCGGGCTGTTCTGAACCATCATACTTTTGATTTTTCGGAGGATGAAGATTCCTATCAGGTCAGCCTGACCTGCGTTGTCGGACTGGCCGATCTGTTTTGCCATAAAGCGGGTATCGGCATGCGGAAACCTAACGACGATCTGAATCTTCTGCAAACCATACCGGCACAGAGGCTGGGCTTGAATGAACCGCGCGTGAAGGCCCTTCTGGAAGAATTCATGAAGGCATACGAAAAGGATAAACGTTTTTTCAAGTGAGCGCTGAGCCCGGTTTTCGTAACTCACCTGAGCAGCTCTATCAGATACTCCAGAAGGCTCCTCCTTTTTTTCCCCTTCGAACGTTCAAGGGCATCTTTAGATATTTCAACCAGATCGGCTTGCGGTGCCTGGGCGCTTCTTTTTTTATGATCCGCCAGATGACCGCCACTACTGTAGCTCCCGCCTGCCGAAGCTCCCTGCGTCCCGCTTACTCCCTTGACCGAATCCGTCATATCCGCACCTCGGAGTACCCACGTAAGATGAAAATTGATTTTATTCCCCTGAGAGAGTATCATTACATACTTAATACTTGCAACAGAGGATATGCTACGCAATGATTCGCACTATTCTTACCTACCCAAACCCCGAACTCAAGAAAAAGTCCGTCCCGGTAACAATTATTACCGATTCAATCCGTGAACTGGTTCGGGATATGGCCGAAACAATGTACGCCGCCCCAGGGATCGGCTTGGCAGCGCCGCAGATCGGCGTCCACCAGAACGTCATCGTTATCGATATCTCGGGGAAAAACGAGCCGCCCGATCTGATTGTCGCGATTAACCCGGTTATTGTTCATGCCGAGGGGGAAGCCTACGAAGAAGAGGGGTGCCTTTCGGTGCCGGATTATGCAGCCAATGTCAGGCGGCATGCCAGTGTGGTCGTCAAGGCACTCGACCTCGAAGGGGTCGAACGCACCTGGAAAGCGGAAGATCTGCTCGCAATAGCGTTTCAGCATGAGATCGACCATCTGGAGGGCATCTTGTTTGTCGATCACCTCTCAGCGCTCAAACGCGAACTTTTCCAGCGCAAACTGCGTAAAGCGGCAGAGAACAAACGATGACCGATCGACGCACTATTTTCATGGGAACACCGGTTTTTGCCTGTCCTACTCTACAAAAGCTGATTGAGCGCGGAGAAAATCTGATCGCGGTTGTCACGCAGCCGGACCGACCCAAGGGGCGTGGGCAGAAACTGATGCCGCCGCCGATCAAGGAGTTGGCCGAAAAAAACGGCATCCCGGTTTACCAGCCTTCCAAAGTTCGTGATCCGAATTTTATCGACATTATCCGCGAGCTGAAACCGGACGTTATTGTCGTTGTCGCTTTTGGCCAGATACTCCCCAAAGCGTTGCTGGACATTCCGCAATACGGCTGCATCAACGTCCATGCGTCGTTGCTCCCCCGCTACCGCGGCGCCGCACCGCTCAATTGGTGTATCATTAACGGCGAAACCGAAACCGGCGTCACCACAATGCTGATGGACGTCGGCCTCGACACCGGTGATATGCTGCTGACCCGGAAGACTCCGCTGGATGAAAACGAAGATATCGTATCTCTGCATGATCGCATGGCGGCAATGGGAGCGGATCTACTTGCTGAAACGCTCGACAGGCTGGCAGAAGGCGATCTTGTCCCGCAGCCCCAGAATAACGCCGACAGCTGTTATGCTCCGATGCTTAAAAAAGAGGATGGCGTTATCAACTGGCATGCCGACGCCCGCTCAATTCACAATCAGGTGCGCGGTCTGGCGGCCTGGCCGGGCGCCTGCACTACCATCGGCGATCAGGTGCTTAAAATTTTCCGCACCCGGATCGGCACCGGCACCGGCTCCGGGGAACCGGGGCAAGTGCTGCAGGCAGCCAAAGATCATTTCGAAGTGGCCTGTCAGTCGGGCACCCTTTATTTGCACGAACTGCAGCTGGCCGGCAAGAAGCGGCTTGACTGCGCCAGCTTTCTGGCAGGGTATCCGGTTCACGAAGGAACTCTGCTCGGCAACAAACAAACTGAGGATTCATCATTGTGACCAACAGTACTGAAACATTGTCCAACCCACCGCGCAAACGGCTCTTTGTCACCCTGATGGGTGTTACCTGCCTGATCGTAGTTGCCGTCATCTTCCTGGCCTGGTGGATCCCTAACCGCGGGCTGGCCAACATCCACCCCAATCTGCCGCACCTGGTCGGCATCATCATGGTGGTGCTCTCCGGCGCTGCAATACTCGGCACAGGTCTGCTGGTGCTGACCACCGCACTGGGGAAAGACATACTGCTGACACGGTTCATGCGCCTGGTAGTGATCAAGTTTTTATTGCCGGTTATCGAATTTGTAGGGAGGGTGATCGGACTCGACAAGGACCGCATCCGGCAGTCCTTTATCGCCATGAATAACAGCCTGGTAACGTCTCAGCGTATGAAGGTAAAACCGGATCGGATTCTGGTGCTGCTGCCGCACTGCATCCAGCTGTCGGATTGTGAAATTAAAGTGACCGGCGACATCCACAAATGCGTCAAGTGCGGGCGCTGCAGCATCAAGGGACTGGTCGATATCGGGCGAAAGTACGCTGTCGATATTTCGGTTGCCACCGGCGGGACACTGGCCCGCAAGGTGATCGTCGAAAAACGGCCGAAACTGGTGCTCGCGGTTGCCTGCGAAAGAGACCTGACCTCAGGCATCAAGGACTGCTATCCGCTTCCCGTCATCGGCATCCTCAACGAGCGCCCTTTCGGACCCTGTTTCAATACCTTCGTGGATGTGTCAAAGATTGACGCGGCGTTAGGCCAGGTGATTCAAATGGATGAGCCGCCGGAGCCGCCCGCGTGACCATCCGGCGCTCAATGGAGTTTTGATTGTAGGGGCGAAGCAAGTTTCATCTGCTTCGCCCGCCTTTGATCTCCGTGGCAAAAGGGCGAAGCAGGTTAGGCTTTTGCTTCGCCCCTACATGGATAATCGGTAAATCAGCAATTGCAAATTCCTTATCTTGCGGCCACCGCTTCGGCTGCCGCCCGTCCAAGCGCTTCGCACTGTTCCAGCACTTCCGGCTGCGGCGAAAATATCGTTCGCACCGTCTCGCCCACCAGCTTGAAGCCAAGGCTCTTGAGACGATCTTCCGCCATTTTGCACGCCTCGCCGCTCCAGCCGTAGCTGCCGAAAATTCCCGCCAGATTTGTCTTCAGTTTTACGGTACTGAGATAGGCCAACACTTCCCACATCGGTTTGGCGATATCGCGGTTGAACGTCGGTATGCCGAAAAGCAGGGCATCGGCCTCTTCCATCAAGTTACGCAGCTCACTCGCATTTAAGCTGTTGATATGATAGCTGATAACGTCAATTCCACCTTGAGCGGCACCAGCGGCAACGGCGCGAGCCATCTTTTCGGTGCTGCCGTGCGGCGATAGAAACAGCAGAACTATCTTTTTGCACTGCGAAGTCGGTTTGCTCCAGTTTTCAAACTGCTGAATAACTTTCCACGGATCGCGCCTGATGATAGGGCCGTGACTCGGGCAGATCATGTCGATAACGTCGTGGCGAATTTTTTCCACGGCCGCCAATACCTTGTCCTTGAATGGGCGAAAGATGCAGTCGAAATAAAAATGGCGTGCCGAGGAAAAATCTTCAACCTCGTCGTTGAAGATATGGCCGGTCTGCCAGTAGTGGGCGGCGAACGCATCACAGGTAAAAAGGATATTCTCCTCCTCCAGCCTGGTGAAGATCGTATCCGGCCAATGCAGGAAAGGAGCGGTAATAAAGCGGAGGGTACGCCCCCCAAGATCAAGGGTGTCGCCATCTTTGACGGTTTGGCAGTTGATCGGCTTGTGAAGGATATTGTTCAGGAAATTTTTCGCGGCAATCGAGCAATAAACCACAGCCTGCGGGGCCTGTTCAAGCAAGTATGCAAGTGACCCGGAGTGGTCGTGCTCCGTATGATTGACGATAATATAGTCGATTGTTTTCGGGTCAACCAGCGACTTAACCTTATCCAGATATTCGTCGACAAACTTTTCTTCGACAGTATCGATAAGCACCGTTTTGTCAGTCCCCTTAAGCAGATAGGCGTTGTAACTGGTGCCATGTTCCGTTGGAAAAAGATCGTCAAAAACCCGTAAATCCGGATCCTCCGATCCGACCCAGTAGAGTCCCTGTTTAATTTCTATCGGTCCCAGCATTGGCGTAATCTCCTTTTTGTCTGCAGCTATCCGCTGCATTGAGGCGGCTGCATGCTCGTTATTTTTAATATTGTTTCTAAACGACGCGTTAATATATCAGAATTCATATCTTGCACACAAGTTGCAATTGTTTTTGATCGCCTGTTTCCTTGTTCTGAATCCGTATATTATGCCATACTACGCTGAACCGGCATCTATTCACCTGCTATTTATATTCGACCGACAGTATTGCACACAAAGAGGGACGTATGAAACAGAAAACCATCTTTACCTGCCAAAAATGCGGCAGCCAATCTCCCAAATGGCTTGGTAAATGTCCCGACTGCGGCGCCTGGAACAGTATGGCGGAAGAGACGGTCGTCAAGACTTCGCACTCAGTACGTCCAACGGGGAGCGCACAGCCGGTGCCGATATGTGATGTCCCTCCTCAGACGGAGACACGCAGGCCGACCGGCATCGGAGAACTCGACCGGGTGCTGGGTGGCGGGATCGTTCCCGGTTCGCTGGTGCTGATCGGCGGCGATCCGGGCATCGGAAAATCGACGCTACTGCTGCAGGCGATGCACACCCTGGCGGAAGAAGCGGGAAAAGTGCTGTATGTTTCGGGCGAGGAGTCCGCTTCGCAAACCCGCCTACGTGGCGAGCGCCTCGGCGCCTCAAGCAAAAACCTGCTGATTCTGGCGGAAAACTCACTCGAAGCGATTCTGAGTCAGGCAGCGCATCTTAAGCCGGCGGCAATGGTGGTTGACTCGATCCAGACCGTTTGGACATCCGCCCTGGAATCGGCCCCCGGCAGCGTCAGCCAGGTGCGGGAATCGGCCGGCAAATTGATGCTGCTGGCCAAGGGGAGCGATATCCCGATTTTTATTGTCGGCCACGTAACCAAGGACGGATCGATTGCCGGACCGCGCGTGCTGGAGCATATGGTTGGCAGTGTTTACATCCCTAATGGTTTACCGTGTATGTATTAAGCCTTTGTCCAAGCTGTTTTACAAATAGGTAATATTACTACTTCATAAATGAGTGATTAAAAAGGGCGTCCATGTAGCTCAGCTGGTTAGAACAAATGCTTCTCGATTTTAGGGAGCGTGTATCTGAAATCCTTTCACTGCTGCCCCAAGTCTCACCGAACGTATTCTCGCCCGCCCCCTCTGAGTTCCCAATTCTTGAACTATCATGCCAAACTTGATGAAAAGCTGGAAAAGCCATTCTCTGCATAAATACTTTATAATAAAGTCTCATTCTGATGTTATTCGGTCCGGATTTCAGTGCCTACAACGTTGAAAAACGGCTGTATGGGGCCACGGTAGCCAAGATGGCGATCAAAACCGTTTATATAGTACATATATTTATGTAATTAATACAGTTAAAAATGTGCCTAATCCATAAAAAAATGGATATAATGTTCAAATTTATGTATTATATGACAATGGATTACAGGACCTTCAAAAAGCATGTGAGCTCGGCTGGCTTAGAAATCAAGGAATTTGCCAAACTCATGGACATGAATCATAGGTCGATTTCAAACTATTCGAAATGCGGAAAAGTTCCTGATCAGCTGGCTCTTATTGTATTGATGATGGTTGAGTTGTGGCGTCATGGTATAGATTGTAAAGAGATCTTTGCCAAGCTAGATTCGATGGGGCGGCTGGTCCGCAAGCGAGGGGAAGGTGGATTCAGAGGCAAACAACAAGAAAAGCTATGAATTAAGCTAGTTACATTTCTACGCGACTTATTGTGTCCTGATTGCTGAATGAGTTGTTTTCAAGGGCGTTAAACACGTGATAGAAACTTTAGAGAATCATGGTGTAACTATCTTTAATACATCTCTTCATAGCGTTTCGGGAGCTGTGTCGTTTTCAATTGATACGCCAGGGGTGTCTTTTATTTCCGAACAGGATTTGTTTTAGACACAACAACCTTTACAAAAAATCGGGGTACTGGGAATTTTCAATATTGCCCTGAACTGCCATCATACTTCAGAACCTGCATTAGGAATCTTTCGAAAGACTGTTTAAAACAAACTCGCGCTTATCTGGACTGGTCAAAGCGCGAAATCCCTCCACCAATTCCAACTCCTGTGGCGAAAGCAAGCGCTCGCTCCCAACTCCATCATCAAAAAATGCCGAAACAGGTACATCTAATGCCTTAGCAACGGCTTGCAATTTGTCAGTATTCAATCTGGTGAAACCACTCTCGTACTTCTGTATTTGCTGAAAAGTTACATCCACCATTACCGCAAGCTGTTCTTGTGTTAAGCCCCGCCGTTTACGGATCACCCGCAGCCTTTCCCCAATTTCCTTACTTGAAATAATTCCCATAGCGTGCGTCCTTTATTGACACATTACAACTATAGGTTGCATGGGTATACGCATCTAAATTAGATTTTTAATTGTGAAATTCTAAATCAGGTTGTATAGTTTGGCGTTAAGTATTACTTGATATGTGCAGATTATTGATCAAAGGAGGGTTAAGAGGATGAAGAGGTTTTCGATGTTGTTAATAATCTTATTAGTGGTCACAGGTTGCGCCACTACCAATAATGCGATCACCACATCCCCGCTGTCAGGTAGAGTATGGGAAGGAACTGTGGTTGCTAAACCTTATAGCGTTGCTCGAACAAAAACAGTGAGCGATATAAATGACCATATAAACAAGGTTGATGACGAGTACTCAAGAACGTTTGTAACCAATGAAATCAACAAAGAAGTTCCTCTGTCCGAAAGCATAGTTTCGTTTTATGACAATATTTCATGCCAAAGAAAAATTGATTATCTTCTAAAAAATATCGATCCGATTATTAAAAACATGTCAAGTTCGGTGAGTTATGTTGCAAATTTTCCTGTAGGAGTCGGCGCTTGGGAGAAGCGTCCTTTTTCCACATATAATTCAGTTACCACAACAAAGATGGGTAATGACAGCTATCAGCAACAATTATCCTCTGATATGAAATGGCGTAACGATACTAAGAGAGAAGCAACCGGATATGCAAAGATCAAAGTTATTTCGAAAATAAACTGCGAAGATAAAAACAACACTGCTTATTTTAAAATAAGTATCCCAGATTACATCGTGCAAAACCCTGAGGTAGGGTTTGGTCAAAATTCTGCCGTACTGTCAATAGATTGGGGAAAAATAGAAAAATCTTTTGATTCAATAAATAAAGAATACGAGTTCAACGGAGAACAAGAATACTCAACCTTTCTGCAAAAAGTTGCGCAACGCATTAATTATCAGCTAAAAAACAGGTTTAGTACACTTTCACGCGAGACTTCAAAAAATGAAGAACATGTCTATAAAATTGCTATCGATGTAATTTCATCTAGGATCCAACGGAAACTTGAATCGTACAAATTCAATACTGATCGGACTCGATATGAGTTTTCCGACAATGTAGCTTATCATGGTATTAACGTTTCTCCAAAGACTGTTGTCAAAATATTTCCAGAAGAGAACGGGAAGTCCTCTATAGTGTTCAGCGTGGAATACACGCCAATACGTGACAATATTGCAGGAACAATGACTTTTGGTGAAGACGATGCTCGAAAGTACCTAAGAGGTCAAATTGATAATTTTGAAAGACTGATTGTAGCCAGATGAAAAAATTTACCGGGGCACGCTTCCGAGAGCTATGTGATAAGGCCGACATGGCAGTCGCTGTCGCCAGGGAGACCAGTTCACCAGATGAGCTTTCAATGCAACTTACCGCAGTTTCGGCAGACGGCACAGAATTGTTTTCATGGGATCATGATCGTAGGGTGTGGTTGGCGTCGGTCATCAACAACACCGATAGTAGTGAATTAATCCCATTCCTCAAGCGCCGGGACTGCTTGAACGATCTGATAGCTGAACACTCTAAAGAGTTTGAGCCTCGGTATATTCGTCCCACTGAAGTAGGCATTGCGTTACATCCTGCAATTTATCATGCTGCCGGCAATGCGAAAGTTATTGGCGAGAATGAACACGCTAAATTTGTAAGAGAATCTTTTAAATCGGCATTAGCTGAGTGGGTTCAATTGCGAGGATACTAAAGTCGGTCATGTCTTCAGAATAAGATGACATTTCGATTTTATGTGCTTGAGGTTTTTTATGCGGAAACTAATAAATTCAAACACGAAAATAATGCCGACAAGTGGCGGGTCAACAGACAAGCAAATAGCTGAGCTGCTGAAAAAATTTGGTAATGCTGCCCGTAGCCAGGTAAAGACCGCCAAAAAAATTATTGCGACACAAAATAGAAATGCCATTAAAAGGGCAAAAGAAATATCAGCCGAAATGTATCGTCGTAAAATTTAACTTTGGTGTTGGGGGTTTACTCTGTTGTGTGTAACGAGAGATGAGGAGGAAAACATTGAAACATACGAAAAATGAGTACTGCGAAACACAGAAGAGGCTTGAACAAATAGAAAATGTTATCACACAGCAGAAGGCCAATCTTAGAGAGCTAGGATTGGGAGAAGGCCAGATCGAGAAAGCAATACAACCTTCTACTTGTTTCCGTGACCAACTGCGGGATGAAGTGGATGCACATGGCAAGCGAGATTGAAAAGTTCATAGTAATAGATATCCACTGCAAGGAAAGCAGGGAATTACTGACCTGGATGGTAATGCGCCTCTTTGATTTATGGCAATTCTCGATTGCTGACCAGGCAGCAACTCCGCCGAACAACGACCAAGAATTTTGGGGGAGCTGGAGCGCCAGAATTGTATAATGGTCTGAGAACATTTAGCTGACCAGCGGGGTGTATTGCTTGCTACTATATCTTCATTGGAGGCGTCGCCATAGTGAAAGTGCGACAATTTCCTGGGCTGATTTTGTGACATTGGTTGTTATCTTGTCAATTCCGTCTATTTCTTACCTCGTTTCACTACAAGAAGTCCTTCCGATACAATGCAACCACATTATTGAGTTTAGCATAAATGAGAGTGGTGCGACTTATTTTGTCGCGGCCGCGTGCTATAGATATAAATATGTAAGAACTGTACATAACGATCTAGTTTTATTACAAAAACTATTGAGGCAAAAGGCGGTTCTCGGGGAGAAAATAATATGACTAACTGGGGATTTATTGTCGGTTGCACCATTTTGGCCGTTGGTATGTTTTTTAGCGCTTTTTATATCAACCGGGCCATTCAAGCAGGCTCGTTATGGATTTCGGAAGCACTCAAAAACAGAAAGGTGTGAACAGGTTATTTATGATTTGGATTCATTCAACTTTAACCAGAATGATTAAGTGGGGGAGGAAAAGGAAATGTCAGGTGAGAACGATTTTAAAAACGAACTATCGGTTACCGGTATGAAGGACGAAAATTCCGGTTGTGCAGATACTCCGGAATTAACTGACGAACTTGTTGCAAATGTGCTTGCAAGTTCAGTCTGGAGCGTAGCCCCGGTAGATGAGGAACCGGAAATAGTTTTGAAAGACTGGACTGTATTTGAGGTGACGTCAAGCTTTTGGCCGGATAAGACGCGTCATTTTGTAGGTTACAATTCTTTAGATCGAGAAGGTAGAGTTTCTTCTGCAATTATTCAGTTTGATGCCGAAAAGGCGACTGGTATAACAAAAAGCGGGCGTGTTTACCGCCTACTGGGAAAACAGGGCACCGGAAGTCCTGACGGTTTGCATGTTTGGAATTATTGGTGTCGTAAATGTGACGTAACTAAATCTGAGGAAATAAAATTAGGATAGTATATGAACATCGCCTGGCTCACAGATTTGCATCTTAATTTCGTCGGTCGCGCTGAGGTTGAACGGCTCTGCAACGCTATCTGGATGGCAGAATCTGATGCTGTATTGGTTACTGGGGATATTGCCTCCTCGGCCAATCTCTGCCGGTACCTTGTTTATTTGGCAGATAACCTCCAGATGCCGGTCTACTTTGTTTTGGGAAACCACGATTACTATGGCAGTTCGATTAAACAAGTCAATTCAGAGGTGGCTGCGACCGTAAAAGCAAACGACCATCTGGCTTGGCTGTCTCAGGCTGGTGTAATTGAGCTTACCCCAGATACATGTCTTATTGGCCACGAGGGACTTGCTGATGGTCGGCTTGGTAACCCGCTCGGGTCGTCGGTAGACCTGAATGACTATCATCGGATCAAGGAACTGGTCCAGACTACCAAAGAAGACCGGCTTACTGTCCAGCACCAACTGGGTGATGAAGCCGCCGCTTATTTGGATAAGCAACTCAACGAAGCCGTTAAGCGGTACCGGAATATAATCGTAGCCCTTCATGTACCGCCATTCGCTGAAGCGTGCTGGCACGAAGGAAACAATACAGATGCTAACTATCTGCCGCATTTTGGCTGCAAAGCTACAGGGGACGCCTTGAGAGCTGTTATGGTGACGCACCCGGATATATCTATGACTGTTTATTGCGGACACGGTCATAGTGAAGGCTATGCCGATATTCTACCAAACCTGAAAGTTATCACTGGCGGCGCGAAATATTACAATCCGTGCATTGCCGACATTATTCGAATCGGGAGTTAGGGTTAGCCGTGGCACTAATAATCGGCGACATACACGGCGATCTCAGGAAAACAAAGGTCTTTCTTGGGTATGAGCCAGATCAAAAGCATATCGCTTTGGGCGATTATCTGGATAGTTACACTGAACAAGCAGAGCAGCAGCTTGAGTGCCTGAACCTGCTTATGGCATCAAATGTGGTACTGTTGCTCGGTAATCACGAATGCCACTATCTCAAGAATCCGCTCTCCCGTTTTCCCGGATACAACTCAGATCACGCCAAGGTGTTCCAGGATATCCTTGAGGCCAATATACAGCGGTTCAAAGTTGCCTATGCCGTTGACGGGTGGCTATGTACCCATGCCGGCGTGAAAAGTGAATACACTGATCAGGAGAACAACGTCACAGTACTGGCCGACATGTTCAATAATGCTTGGAAATCATATTTAAAACATCGAGCAGAAAATCGCCATGCCAGCTATACCTATCAGTCTATTTTCTGTTTCAATTTCAGAATGTTTGTTGAAGGGAATCTACTGCCGACAAATATTAGACAGATATTCGGGCATGTCGAAAATAATCGCCCGATAGTGGAGCGTGAATACATTGCGTTAGATACGACCAACAGCACTGGCTGTTGGGTTTACGATACGGAGAAGGATCTGGTATTGGATATCTACAGTGGCGAGAAGATTAGGTTTAACAGTAACTGATTGTATGTAATTTTCAGTAATCCACAATGAAGGATGCGCATGCGCTTATTGGGGGGGTGGCCTGTTACTCTAATAGCAACGCTAGAACGCAGAATTGAGGAACAACATGGGCAGATTACTGGCCATTGGCGACATTCACGGGCATAGGGACAAGCTGAGTAGACTTCTGGATCTCGTTCAGCCCGGCTACGAAGATACCGTGGTGTTCATGGGCGACTACGTTGACCGGGGCCCTAACTCTCCCGGGACAATTAAACTCCTTCTGGACTTCAAAGTGGAGTTCCCTGAAACGGTATTCCTTGCCGGCAATCACGATCACCTGCTGCTGTCGATGCTCTCCTCGAAAGGCATTCTGCCCGAACCAACTCTGCCGCTAGAAACATGTGCGACGGATGTTAATTCGGTCGCTGCCCTGCTCCCTTACCGATGGGATTTCTCCACCATCTTCTACGGCAACGGCGGTGTATCCACGGAGTCACAGTACAAATCGCTTTATGACGTACCTGACGACCACCTGGAGTTTTTTGCTTCCTTAAAGCTGTTCCACGAAGAGGAACGGGACAAACAAACGTATTTCTTTGTGCATGCCGGTATTCGGCCGGGCGTTCTTCTCGCAGACCAGACGGCTGGAGACATGCTCTGGATCAGGGATTGGGAAGAGGAGTTTATCCGACTGCCGAATGGATTCGATGGCCGGATCGTCGTCCGCGGCCACGACCATTGGCGGGAGGTGCCCGGAACCGAGCGATACCTCATCAATCTCGACTCCGGCGTGTATTTCAATCCACAAGCGGAACCTGGCAAAGGCGTGCTCACCTGCTGCGACGTGACAACACGACAGATCTGGCAGATATAGTTCGAGAGGTTCACATGACACGTTCAAACAACAAAATAGCTCTGTTCGACATGGACGGCACACTGGCTGACTATGACGGGCAACTGCTGAAGGATCTGAAAAAGATTGCTTCAGATCACGAACCGGAACCGCGTCTGTACTCCGGAGTTTCGTATCTTGAAGCTCGGAGGCATGTAATAACATCTCAAGCGGGCTGGTTTCTCAATCTGCCGAAACTGCAACTGGGATGGGACATCCTCCAGATAGCCAAAGAAATCGGTTATTCCATTTCCATACTCACCAAGGGACCTTCTTCAAAACATATCGCCTGGTCGGAGAAGGTTGAATGGTGCAACAGGCATTTATCCGAATACATCGACGGGGTGATCATCGCCCACGATAAGGGTCTGGTGTACGGCGCCGTTCTGGTTGACGATTGGCCGGACTACATTGACGGTTGGTTGCAGCACCGACCGAGAGGTGTGGTGATAATGCCTGCAAGCGAGCATAACGTCGGCTACAGTCATCCAAATGTAATAAGATATGACGGCACGAATCTGGATGAGATCCGGCGGAGGATGCGAGAAAGGTTCGCCGCATCGTAACTCGCGTTATCGATGCTTCATGGAATTGCGATCGGTGACTCTACTGTTTCGCAAGGAGTCTGTATCATGTGCACAGAACTGTTAAACGTTTCAGACCTTCCCAAGAAAGAGCAGAAACCTTTTTCCCGATGGCTTCGCAGTTCTCAATATACTCAAGACCTTTATGAGATGTGGAAAACTGCACCTTACAAATTATACCGAGAATGCGGCAAGGGATGGATTCAGATTATCGACGAGGCAGAAGACGAGTTGGCATCACTCGGTATATTGCCCAAGCATTGGCTACGGATCGGAGAGAAGTTCGGTCACTTGCGGCTTTCTTTTGCAATAAACCATATGTCGGATGAAGATGGAATGAAGGCAAGAAAGTGTGCTGCTAAATACGCGATGAAGGCGTCAAAAATATGTATGAAGTGCGGCAGTGATAAAGACGTGAGTACTTCAACGCAGGGCTATTTTGTAACCCTCTGCAAGGATTACCATGGGATCCGTTGATAAAATTGTGTTGCACCTGCAATATTGTTCAGTTGGTCATCGGCCAATCTAAAATTTGAAGGGAGATGGCGAAAGCTATCTCCCTTTGTGTTTTGTTTAGGTCCCTTGCGTGGCTTTGCCGCTCACCAATGACACGCTCGCCACCCCTAATCCCTCCGCGTTCAAAAGTTTCGTTATACGAATGGATTCGGGACCGTCGTGTAGCTGCGGCGAACAGTCCCACTTTGTAATCAGTGGCGGCTTTTCAAGCTTAAGGATTTAAAAGATAAAAAGAGGATTAAATTTTGAGATTAGGTAATGATCAAAAAGGGGAAAATGATTTATGTGGTCAGCTCGATGCTGATCCGGATCAAGCTATTTAGATGTGGTTAATAGGCTACAATATTTACAGCTGATTAGCTTGAGTTCCCAAATAAGGCTGTTTATTTGTCAATCGGCGTTGAAAATTGACCCACCATAGGCGTCCAAAATTGACCCACCCCAGGTAGTAGTTTCAGTTATTAATCCTCGTTTTTATTCTCCAGCTTTCATTCCCGGTTTCGATTATTTCGCAGTGATGAGTGACCCTGTCCAGAAGGGCTGTTGTCATCTTACTGTCCCCGAATACCTGCGGCCATTCACCAAAGGTCAGGTTGGTGGTAATGATCAGCGAAGTTCGTTCATAGAGTTTCGAGATCAGGTGGAACAGGAGTTGACCACCGCTCTTGGAGAACGGTAGATAGCCCAGCTCGTCAAGTACAACCAGATCATGTCTTGTCATGTGTTCCGCCAGCTTGCCACCTCTGTTGTCGAGTTTTTCCTGTTCAAGTTGGTTTACCAAGTCAAGCACGTTGAAGAAAAGGTTGAAGTCGCGGGCTATCTCACGAATTCTCTTGCCGTCCCTAAAATGTGCCTGACGGACTTTACGGATGGTCTCCACGTTCAGCATCTCCTTTGGTCGCTCCTCTCTCTGATTGATTCCAGAGAGTATGGAGGAGGGTGCTGAGGTGGGTCAATTTTGGACGCCGATTCAGGCTAAAAGTGGGTCATTATTGCACGCCGATTCACAGACATCGGGCTTCTATGAAGATGAAACAAGAACGCTGCGCGAGAGCAAGTTGCAAATCGAGTGGACAAAGAGAAGGCTCGTACGCTCCGGCAACGGACTGGCTGTGACGGTGCAGGACATCAGCGAGCGCAAACGGGCGGAGGAGATGCTTCATCTTCAGACGGTCGAGCTTCAAGAAGAGGTGGCCGAGCGCCAGATGGCGCAGGAGAGCCTTCAGGAAAAGGCAATCCAGCTGGAAGAGGAGATCGAAAAACGCCGCCATGCACAGGAAGAACTGGAAAAGCTGAATGATGAACTTGAACAGCGGGTGAAACAGAGAACGATCGAAGTGACGGAGAAGAACGCTGAACTGGAAAAATTTAACAAGATCTTCGTTGGACGGGAACTCAGGATGGTGGCGCTGAAGGAGCGGATAAAAGAACTGGAGATGAAATCCGAAGTAAAGGGAGATTAAGTCCGCCATTGTGCTTCATTACTCCAAAGTCGACCGTAGACAGCAATCGCTTGGCAGAATAATTCGCGAACCAGTATCGTTATCTGTATCGTGACAATATTACTGCCGTAGTTGACGACAGCCTTGTTATCGTTGTTGCCAGAGCTGCCGATACTGATGAAATTATCGATGTAGTGGTGATTTCGGCGGCGGAGATCAATGGAGTTGGCAGTGAAGCTACGGGGCATCAAAATTCAGGCGTTTATCCACACTACTATTCGTTTAGGAAAAAACTGTCACCTTTTCAGTTTCCACACCCAAATTCAGAGACCCTAAATTTTTTACTTACATGGTTATTGGTTTCTGTGGTGCCGGTGTTAGCCTATGCGATTATAACAAATTTAACGGGGCAAAAATTTGAAGAATAATTAACCCATACTGCCCATCCATGATTGCTATTTATTCCACTTATCTCAATTTTTATTAAAAACTACTTGTAATAAATACTCTCGTGAATACAGTATGTTATGAAAAGTGTAAAGAAACTTTCACTTTTAATGTTTGTAACTATCTGAAAATACACTTGATTATGGTGTGTAAATGAGATAGGGCATTATGTAAGCAGTAGGCGGAGTGCGGTGAGAATTAGTTAGTCCTTAATGAAAAATGCTGTCCTTGGAACTCAGCTATCATCTCAAGGCAGCCAGCAAACTCATTCTGTAACCCACTTAAAATAATAATGAATTTACTTTGGAGCGACTGAAAGCCGTTGGACTACAGGATTTTGGTAAACGTACAGAGATAAGGAGAATATACATGACCGTTATTTCAGCTTTCGCTATCGGGCCATGCCCTGTGGTTATTGGGGATCTTCTGTTGTCGGGACTGGAACAGCCTCAGCAAGTAGAAATACCAGTGATTGGAAATGTGACTCGTGTTTTTCCCCGAGGCTCAGGCTGGTCAATCGTCGGGCTGGAACAAAAGGTTAATCTGATTAGTGACAACTGCATTGCCGCATGGGCCGGCAGCAGGATCGGAGCCTTGACGGTAATGAACGATCTGCGGGATTTTGCTTCGCAAGCGCCACTAACTCACGCGAAAATCACACAGTTTTTTTTGGATCAGGAGCCGAATCTCGCTGAGTCGGTCAAGATCGTCGGATGGGTGAAGGATGAAGAGAGCTTCCAAATATTTTCATTCGGTGTGGAGATGACTGAGGCCGGCCTTTTAGGTGAAATATGGGCAGCCGGTTCAGGGGCAGAAGCATTTATAAAGGGTATCCCTCCAGGAAGATTTCCAGCAGCGGACAGGGAGTTAGTCCCACTGGAAAAGGCCGTGGCTTTTTTTCTGTCAACGATCGGCCCAATGCTTCAGGCGGAGTTCCATAGCACGGAAACCCTGCTGAATTTTTTCGGAGGTGGTTACGAAATTGCGACTTTTGTAGAGGATAGATTCTCCAAAATTGGTGATATTACTTTCGTGTTTTGGGAGTCGGAATTTCGTAACGAGGTTGTTCGAATAGGCTTACCAGTGTTGGCACTGAAGCAAGACTACGCTGGCGATACTCTTCGGATTCGGTCGTTGCGGTTCCTTAACGGGCACAGTGAGCCATATGAGGAATCCCACCATGTCATTTTGCCTCTCGGCGGGTCCGCACCTGATGGGTTTGCAGAAAGTCCTCCTCCCGATATGAACTCTAGTTTCACCTGCCATTGCGTTCTTGTGCAGTCGAACGATCCTATGCAGGTGTTGGTACGAGTGGAGTACAGGACTGGCGGATCCACAAGTATCGTATTCAACGACAGAGCGGACGGTGTCACACTTTCCGTTAACGAGCAGTTCATCAGCAATATCGCACAAAGTATTACAAAACGGTTAACCGCGACATGATGAGGCCATGGGGCACGCATTGAAGATTTGAAGATGATGCCCAACACGCGGTTAGAACGCGACTCCCTTCGGTCGCGGTTCAACCGCAGCCCGTTGGCAGAACTGAAATAAGAGATAAATTTGAGGACAAAATGAGCATCGCAGGTATTCGCTCCAACCGAGGTGATGGCTACCAAACGCTGGTAGCATTTGAATGGGCTTTGACCGTCCTATCTGATCCGGAATTTCAATGGATTGAAGTGGATTCGGCAACGTACTTGGTGGACGATATTGTAGTCGGAAAAACCGACGGCTCATTGATTTGTTGTCAGTGCAAAAAAAACCAAATCGATTTCAAGGCATGGACGATTGCCGACCTCGCCGATGAATTGCATAAGGCGGCCAGCTTGCTGGCCACTAATCAGAATGCTGAGGTTCGCTTTTATTCGCGCAGCCCTTTTGGTGCGCTAGCCAAACTGCGTGAGCACACCACTACTCAAGCCAACGAGGCAAGCTACCGTGCGAGTTTGAGCCAAGAAAATCAAAAAGTAGATGCAGAATTGGCAACGCAACTTGTCACTCTCCCCTCCAATCTTTCAACCTACGAATTTCTGCGTCGCACTAAGTTTGAATCTAGCCACGAACTAGATCGCTTGGAGGCTTTCCTCCGAGAACGTTTGCGTTATATGGCGAGCAACTCAAGAGTTGCATTCGATGCCCTTTGGACACGCATCGATCAACTCGGGGCGCGCATGGATAGTGGCAGTTCAACTGCCATCACCCAACATCACCTGACCAAAGACGACCTCAAGGCTATGCTCCACCATGCTGGTGCAATGTTGGTTCCGATCTTGAACAATGCAGAGGTGCGAGCATCGTTTGCCAGTACTTCCACCATCGGCAGGTCGTGGCATAGAGACATTGCTGGAGAGCTTATTCCAAGTCCGACTTTAAACGAGCTACTCGCGGCCATTGATGCTAGGAAACGCTCTATATTACTTACAGGACTGCCTGGTTCGGGCAAAACCTGCGTAATGCTGAATCTACAAGAAGCTTTGGAACAGCGCGCTCAAAGCTGCACAGAATTGGTACCACTTTTCATCCAGTCGCGCGAATTTGCCGACCTAGCGACGGTGCGAGAACGCCAGGCACAAGGTCTACCAGAGCGATGGGTAGAACAGGCTGCTCGCTTGGCAGAAGACGCGCATGTTGTCGTGGTCATCGACTCACTTGATGTTTTATCCATCGCACGTGAGCACAGCGTATTGACGTATTTCTTGGCACAGATTGACCAGCTCCTACTGATCCCAGATATCACCGTTATCACAGCTTGCCGTGACTTCGACCGAAAATATGACCGCCGTATTGCCGTACGACAATGGGATTGCGAAATTCAGTGTCAGCCGTTGGACTGGGAGATAGAGGTCGCCCCATTACTTGAAAAGCTTGTTGTTGATTCGTCTACCATTGACCACGCTACACGTGAGCTGATCAGAAATCCACGCGAATTGGCCCTGTTTGTAGAACTTGCCCTGCGTGAAGGCAGCTTTAACGTGATTACCAGCCAAGCGCTGGCGCAACGCTACCTCGACACCATCGTACAGGCCGATCCCACGTTGGGGGACTCAGCAATGCAGGCGATTGAAGCTGTCGCTGATGTAATGCTGCAATCACGCACTCTGTCGATTCCGCGTCAACGTTTCAGTGCTTCACAAGACATCCTACGACGGCTGCAAAGTCTCAATATCCTGCAAGATACCCATGATGGGAAGTTGACGTTTGGCCATCAAACCCTACTGGATGTGCTTGTGATATGCGGTGCTATTCGCCGTGGTGTCTCACTCAACGAGTTCATCCTAGGCTTGCCGCCCGTGCCCTTCGTGAGACCAAGCATACGAAGCTTTATCGCACAGTTAGCGGTTGGAGATCGTCGTGAGTTCAGGAGACAATTACGAACAGTATTGACAGGCAGCGCGGCCTTCCACATTCGTCGTTTGGTTGCAGAATCGTTTGCCCAGCAGATACCGCAGGATGATGACTGGCCGCTGATGCGAGACTTGCGCGTCAATCATCGCGAGGTATTTCAGGTGATTTACTCCCAAGCATCGTCGCTTGAGTGGCATCACTTCTGGATTTCTCATCTGGTGCCTGTATTGAGGGAAATGCATGATGCCGAGGGAATAACAGTTCATGTTCATCGGATAGGACAATGGAAAAATGATGATGCTGCTGGGGTATTGGCGTTTTGGATGGAGACAATAGCTCTGGACTGGATGGATGGCGACAGAATCGCCGAACAATTGGTTCATTCGCTATCCGAGTTCAAAGCGGAAAATTTGCCACTGGTTGTTCCCTTGCTTGGGCTATTACTTAGCAAACCAAAGCCAGAACATGGCCTATTAGGACATATTGTTGCCCGTTGCGTTGCTGCTGGCGCTCTCGACGACAGAACTCTTTGGCACTTCATCGTTGGCGACATTACTGATAACGACGTAATGGCATACAGCTTTGGTAACAAGTTACACTGCCAATCCCATGATTTTGGAGCAAAGAACGAGAACTTCCTGAAGCACAGGATGGTGTCCTCCACTGTCTTACTCGATTTATCACTGGCAACGATTGAGAAATGGAACCAAATTGTGGCATCTCACTACGGCGAGACCAGAATAGGCTATCACCGTGGATATTTGAATGACACCTCATACAATGATGCCCACTCTCAGGACGATGATCGACACGTAGATGGCGAGCGGATACTTTTTGACGCGATCGAGGCTGCAGTGCTCGACCACGCAAAAAATCATTCCGACTGGTGGTGTTGATTTCCGATTTATGTGGTCTTCAATTCCCTGATTATTTTGATCAATCTGTATGATTTCCACGCTACTTGAACAATCGTCTTATTGGGGGTGATTTTACTCACCCCCAATTGTGTTCAGAATGGATTGTTTCTCGTA
>CAIYDX010000159.1 GCA_903925005.1 uncultured Geobacteraceae bacterium | reverse complement strand
TGATACAATCTGTTTCAAAGCGTCACCTCGTATGTCTAAGTAGTTTTATTGGGGAATAAAGCTATCTTATCATAGTTGGTGTCGCTTTTATATTAATAATATCAATTAGTTATACTATTTTGCACTCTGCGAAAGTTGAGTAAATAATGTATTGTATAGTCTATTTGTGGGCTATATTGTTAATATGAACATGTGTCGATCTTCAGAAAATACTTGGCAGATCATTGTATTCTAATAGGGACTCTTGTAGTATGCTGGCACATTGGAGGAAGATATGAAGTTTATAGCACTGTTGCTGACGTTTATAATCACCGGGACAGCAATTGCCGCTCCAATCCAGTCAACCGGAACCGTAGAGGTACTCTTTTCTCCTAAGGGAGGCGTCACAGAAGCGGTTGTACGAGAGATCGGCGCCGCTCGACAGGAGATCTTGGTACAAGCATATTCTTTCACGTCAAAACCTATTGCAAAGGCGCTACTTGACGCTAAGAAGAGAGGCGTTAAAATCGAAGCTGTCATGGACAAAAGTAACGTCACAACCAAATATAGCGCCGCAACGTTTCTTTCCAACTCCGGCATTCCAGTCCTAATAGATGACAAACACGCAATTGCTCACAACAAGGTGATCATAATCGACAGAGCGACATTGATCACGGGCAGCTTTAACTTTACAACGGCGGCCGAGAGCAAGAATGCCGAAAATCTGCTGGTAATTAAAGGGAACCGTAAACTTGTTGAGCAGTATATCCAAAACTATGAAGAGCATCGTGGCCATTCCTCAGCCTATGGCCGATAGGAGAAAACGAATGACAAAGGCAAGCATTGCAGAAATTATTCACCAGAGAATGGGAGTCAGTAAGAAGGAATCAACCGAAATGCTGGAATCAGTAATCAGCATTATTAAGAGTACCCTGGAGAATGGGCAGTCTATAAAAGTCTCCGGATTCGGTTCTTTTGTCGTAAAGCAAAAGGCTGATCGCCGCGGCCGTAATCCGCACACCGGTGAACAGCTCACAATAGAAGCACGCAGAATAATAACGTTCAAAACTAGTACGTTACTCAAGAAAGCCATTAATAATAATGTGCGGTAGATTCGTTGTAAACATTCCGCCGGAAGAACTGGCAGTAATCTTTGGGCTCCAGATTGTCCCCCAGCTCGAACCGCGCTACAATGTTGCACCGACACAGCAAGTAGCTGCTGTACGCAGCGAAGCTGACCATAACCTGCTTGATTTAATGAAGTGGGGGTTTGTTCCGAGTTGGTCGAAAGATATCAGCTTTGGCAGCCACATGATAAACGCCCGGTCTGAGACCGTTGCGGAAAAACCGGCTTTCCGTCACGCAATAAAATACCGACGGTGCATCATACCGACCTCGGGTTTTTACGAGTGGCAACATACTGGTGACCATCATAAGCAACCATTCTATTTTCAAATGGCTGACAAATCGCCAATGTGTCTTGCCGGGATCTGGGAGACCTGGAAAGCTCAGGACAGCACTGAAATGGAATCCTTTGCAATCCTGACGACTGCAGCCAACAAAATTGTGGCGCCTCTTCACGATAGAATGCCTGTTATTCTTCATCCAGACAACTATGCTCTCTGGTTGAGCAAGAACATGCATGACCCGGAACTCTTGAAACAGCTTTACACCCCCTACCCTGCCGGAGAGATGATTGCTTACAAGGTGCCTGACTTGGTTAATAATTCGCGTTTTGACGGTCCGGCTTGTATCGTTCAAGTATAAGGCATAGAGGAGTTTCAAATGAAACGAGTTTTACTAGGTAACACTGGCATAAGCATCTTCCCACTTATTTATGGCACCCTTCCGCTTGGACCACTTCAGGCGGGGATATCGGTTAGTGAAGGTAGCAAGCTTATCCGCTATGCGCTGGAGCATGGTGTCACGATGATTGATACCGCTACGCTGTATGGGACGTATCCTCATATCCGTGAAGCACTGAAGGGGTGGCATGGTGATGTGACCATCGCCACTAAAACGCACGCCGCTGATGCGGCCACAGCACGTGAACATGTTGAACTTGCTCTAAGGGAACTGGGGAGAGAACGACTTGACATTGTCCATATTCATGGAGCAAGGGTTGCCGACCCGTTCACAGACCGTGCTGCGGTTTTGGAAGTACTCCTTAAAATGAAGCAGGAGGGCAAGATTGCCCATGTCGGTCTCTCGTCTCACTATATCGAGGCATTCCGCAGAGCCGCTTCTCATCCCGAAATAGAAGTAATCCATCCGCTTATCAATCAAACCGGCTTGGGGATAATCGACGGAACTGCTGCCGAGATGGCAGATGCGATAGCTGAGTGTGCTGCATCAGGTCAAGGCGTCTATGCAATGAAGGCGCTCGCTGGCGGAAATTTGATATCAACAGCACGCCAGAGTCTTGCTTATGTTTCTGCACTCGAAGGAATTCACGGATTAGCCATCGGGATGCTCTCCGAACAGGAAATAGATGCGAATATTGCGTTTTTTGAGTACGGTCACATGGATGATGCAATTTGGAAGGGGTTGGAAAGCCGGCGGCGTAGATTAAAAATCATGGAGCAATTTTGTAAAGGGTGCGGCAAGTGCATCGAAATCTGCGCGAATAAGTCATTGTCACTTGTTAATGGCGTGGCTACTGTTGACGAAAGCACTTGCGTGCTTTGTGGTTATTGCAGTTCCGGGTGTCCGGAGTTTTTTATCCGGGTTATTTGAGCGCATTAGGATGGCTGAATTTCGCCAAACCTCAAATTTCGACTAAAACACTCTCCCTGGATATCCGAAAAACACTCTGTCTTTCCCGGACAATGGAGGCACTAGCATGAAGGAGTTTGCACTAATAGAGGCCGTTTTTGTGATTTTATTGATGTTTGCAATAGGCGTAATAAATACCGTCATAAATGCTGCTATTGTTACATTTATCGCTTGTATAGTGACAGTCCCAATAGTTCTGATTTTCCCGCATTGGGAACTATCGCCATGGATACACCAACATGCATTCTCTCTGGTTGCAGGGGTATTCCTTTTTCTTGTAATTTTCCCACGTCGAGGAGTTGAGTCACCAACCGTTAAACTCCCTGCTCGATATCGACCATAATTTGGCTGGCAAGGCTGCCTATCTGATTATTTGCATGCGAAAACAAGGACACCTATGAGTACACAATTGTTGGCGTCACAACCTGAAGGTTACAAAGAATGGCTCAAAGAAATCAAGGATCGTATAAGATCTGCTCAGCAAAGGGCCGTTCTTGCTGCCAACAGCGAATTGATTGCACTGTATTGGCAGATTGGTCGAGACATTTTGGAGCGCCAGAGTACTCAGGGATGGGGAGCGAAGGTGGTAGACCGTCTGGCTGATGATCTGCGCCGCGAGTTCCCGAAAATGACGGGGTTTTCTCCCAGGAATCTCAAGTACATGAGATTGTTTGCTGAAACATGGACAGACGATCAATTTGTGCAACGGGTCGTTGCACAAATACCTTGGGGGCATAATCTTGAAATACTGACGAAGTTGAAGTCTCATGAAGAGCGTGAATGGTACATAAAGGCTGATATTGAAAATGGTTGGAGCCGCCCGGTATTAGTTCACCAGATAGAGTCAGGGCTTTATAATCGCCAAGGGAAAGCTATCACCAACTTTGACAAACAGCTCCCATCCGCGCAGTCGGATCTGGCACAGCAGACTCTTAAAGACCCATACATATTTGACTTCCTCAACATCGGC
>CAIYDX010000158.1 GCA_903925005.1 uncultured Geobacteraceae bacterium | reverse complement strand
CAACGTTGTGAGTGGAAGCACGCTTTTTGATGTTTAAGTCAGCAAGCAACCTGATGTTTTTGTACCGGATTACAAATAAAGGTGAGCACTTCGCAGGCCCACCTTACGTTGAATGTTCATGAGTTCGAGCAGCTTCCCGCTGGCAATGCGTACAATTTTCTCTTTGAAGGTTTAAAACGGATCTCTTTCTAGTTTTGCATCCATAATCTCGCTATAGATACCTTCTTCCCGAACCACTTTTTTCAAACTCACCACGAGAAGGTCGAGTACCAGATACCCCAGTTGATCGCTCAATTCCTCCAGTTTTTGCTCCAGCACTTCGTTTTCATAGAAGTTCATAGTTTTCTCCTTTTTGTGAGAATCGTTCATGATGTTCCGCACGTTTTACGATCATCCTTTTCTGATCTGCTTTCTGGTTTGCGGCTGTCGTGAGAATATTTCGAGATAGAGTCCTTCATCCATTCTGGGCAATTGTTTTTCAGCGGCGGCGGCAAGGAGTTCTGCAGCCATCTGGTTGAGCATCCTCAAGTTTCCACAGCAATGCTCGGCGAGCGTTTCCATGAGAGATTCTGTCATGATATGCTTCCCCCCTGCCTGTTCCAGTGCATGCCGTATGTATTCGAGGATATGATCCTTGTGAAGTGGTTCGAGTGGTAGCCGCAGTCGGAGGCGTGTGCCCAGAGATGCCAATGGTGCAGTACGGAATCGTTCCGGCAGTCGGTCATCTCCGCAGAGCACAGTGGTGAGAATAGCCTGTGAATCGAAGTTTGTGCTTGATAACAGTCTGATTTCATTCAGCACTGAAGTGGCCATTTCCTGGGCTTCATCAATGAGGAGGACAGGTCTGAAGAGTGTGGTGCGGATATGATCATGCCATCGTTCCCGGAGAGCCTTGAATCCCCCGTAACGGTTTGCTGGTGAAAGATTAACTCCGAAGAGTGCGCTCATCTCGCGGTAGAAGTCGTTAACGGTGCTCTGCGGTCGTTCCATGACGCCAACGACGACATCCTGCAGTTTTGCAAGCTGCTGTGCCATAAGGTGGAGTATTTTTGATTTTCCGAGACCCGGTTCTCCGCTGATCATGGCGAATCCGCCATCCATGACAAGATTCTCCAGTCTGAAGGGAAATGATCCGAGCTGTGGTGGATTCCAAATGACATCCGCCGGAATATTGGCATGAAACGGATTCCATTTGAGTCCGTAGAGGGCCAGCAGTTGTTTGTCAGACATCGTCATGCTCCTTTTTGTCACTTTTGGGGATATATGCTGGAGGGAGACCGGTGGCGGCATATGTTGCGAGGATGTTTCGTAGAAGTGGCGGGATGGCATCTTGTTTATCGGCTGCGGCACATTCGACTGTGTCTGGTTCAGGGTCAAGTTGACGCCGTAATCCCCGTGAGTTCTTTGCCTTGTCCAGGGGATATATTTCCGCGATGACCTGTCCCTCTTTCGGATCAACCAGATAGACCTGGCTGAGATCCCATGAACGGTAACGGACTGTCACTTTTTCAAAGTGACGCATCCGGGAAGGTACTTCGAATCGGACGCCATCAACTGATATAGTGCCATCGCTTCTGCGTTGTGTTCTGGTGGCTTCAATTGTGAATACACGACGCAAAACTGTAGTGTCAGGGCAGGTTCGACCAACCGTCTTTTCGCTGAGGAGTCGATCAATTGGCGATACTTCGATTTCGCCATGAACGGACCGGTTATATTCAACTTCAGCCCATGCCTGGGTAAAATTGTTGAGGTTTTCGAGGGTGAGATGTTTGACGTTTGATAGCATGGCGATCAGCCGGCCTTCGACTTTCCCCCAAAAAGACTCCTGCTTGCCATTAACATAGGGGCTGTACGGCAGTGTTTTGCTATGAACAATCCCGAGACCCAAAAGCCCGTTCCCAGTCTCGCCGGCTTTCATGGCACTGCCGTTATCAGTCATAAGGGATCTTGGCAATCCACGCTTCTGGAATGCCTGAATAAGGCCGTGAATGAGTTCATCGGCACTTTCCCCTTGGTACCACTGGATGTGGCAGCAAAGCCGGGAACGATCATCAAGGATGCACAACGCTTTCGGCTTGTACCACTGCCCCTTTGAATCTACCACTTTTCTGCTGCACTCATGGAAATCAAGGTGCCATAAGCTGTGGATGAATGGTGATTCGTAACTGCGCACTTCACGTGATTCAAGCCGAAGGGCCGCACGCTGCTGACCCTCAGTCTTTGGTTTTCGTCTCTTACGCCATCCTTTTGAACGCATCAGCCGCCGCACGGAATCGTATGACGGGGCAGTCCCCAGTTCCGGGCAATCTTTCAGGTAGGCGGCAAGATTGTCGCTATGCAGCTTCACGCTCCAGTTGGGATAATCACCGTATTGCGTCTTTAGGATTTCCTGCTGTTTTTCGTCGATAGCCTTGCGGATGCCGGCATCGGTACGCACCTTGCGACTGAGCGCGGCTATCGGATCGCTATTTCCCAATGCCGCATAGTACCAACGTTCAATCGTTGATGTTGCGAAGCGGATCATCTCTCCGTGACGGGTTGGATGGGGATAACTTCGCTGTGACAGACGCTCAATTTCCTGGGTAAGTTCACCCCGATCTGGAGGCTGTGCGAGCAAAGGGCCGACAATGGAGAAGCGAAGATGTGCCCAGTTCCTTAACTTTCTCGATTCATCTGACATCAGGTGGCTCCTTTATGCAAAATGGAATGCCACCCAATAACACAACCGTAGATTATTCAGCCAGTTCCCATCTTCTGCGTGCCAAGGTACAATTAACACCACCCCGCAAATATCCTGCTTTTTAGCCGCCGCGACCCAACAGACGGCAGCACAACACCAAGCCACTCAGAGCATCCTGAGATTGCATAATGCAATACTCCATAAAATTTACTGGAAGACAGTCATTGGAAACAGTCGCCGGCAAAAAGCCACGAACCCGCAGCCATTCAGAACTGTACCCAAATACCTCTGTGAAATAAGCAAACCAACGCTTAATGGTTTTTCTTGATATACTGAGCAGTTTGGAAAGCTGACCGACACTCTGACTCTCAGACCTGTGCTGAACAAGAGCTGTTGCTATCAGCACAACACAACGCCAGTATACTCGCCGACCCATAAACAAACATGACTCCGGCATACTCCTGCGACGGCAGCCTTCACGACCGCAGCACAAACTCCACCGAAGGCAATACTCCTCCGGTAGCCCAGCGGGACCGCCACGGGGCTGGCGCATATAGTTTGCTTGGTGAAGTGAACCATTGCAATGGGGGCAACCAGCTGAACGCTTGATGGCGGCAAGTTCTGAATCGATGAAAAAAAGAAGATGGAATAGGTTGGCTGTTTGAAGAAGTTTTGATAGCATATTCTCCTACCTCCGAGGTAGTGGGGCAGGAGAACTCTCGTGGAGCCGGCAAGCTAATTGAGGGGACTTCTGCCCTGTTCCTCAATTATCCTGCCATAAAAATAATATCATTCACACACGAATATCGTGCTGAGATTCACGAATATCGACCTGCTCTTTGACCAACCGGTGGGGTACGCTGTAGAAGTGACCGTCCAATTCAACGTGGTAATCGATGTGTACTCTGGCTTTCTTAAACTGCACGTATTCGTACGCGGTT
>CAIYDX010000157.1 GCA_903925005.1 uncultured Geobacteraceae bacterium | reverse complement strand
GCACCTAACCCGGCGTACTTCATGGATGGAACGTGGAAACCTCGTATAGTCCCCATCAAGGGAAAGCAGATTGTGAAACCTGCCTATGGCGGTGCGAGCTTGGGATGTCGGAAAAAGCGAATGCCGGACTGTAATGGCTCGGATACGGATTGAAACATTATCCGGCACGAAAGTGAGCAGACGTCTGACTGGTCTTCCACCGTAAGAGAGTATGCCGAATCGTTATGATGGGGAAGAGCAAATGACAACAGCGGCTCTGCCGTTGATTGGGAAGCTGTATCCCCATGTCGAGCCCTCGAAGAAATCCCTGCAGACCATCACAGACCGGGTAACAGAGCTCACTCGAAGAGAGCGGACGGTCATGCCACTTGAGTGGTTGGTGAATGAAGTTAACGCCACTGTTAGAGGTTGGGTAGGCTACTTTCACTATCGCAATTGCAGCCGTACACTGGCAAAGGTCAAGCGCCATGTTGAACAACGGCTGATCACGCATCTGCGCAAGCGTCATAGGATTGGAAGTATGAAGTCAGGGTATGTCAAGTTTCCACGCGGGTCATTATATTCAAAATATGGCCTGTACAAAGTGCCCACCACAGTTAGCTGGAGCAAAGCGCATACCTCACAGTGAAGAACATCGGAAAGCCGTGTGCGGGAAAACCGCATGCACGGTTTGATGAGGGGGGGCAGGCGTATGCCTGCTTCCTACTCTACCCTTTGCCTCCACTTTGTTTTTTGTCTGGACGTTGATCAATCGACTTGACCCCGACACCTTTGACCCCGACACCTCTTGACCCCGACACCTTGGACAAGACTGTTGTTTGAACTGCAAGCATATTTCTTATATAATTAATGTAAGAGTTTTTCTTACAAAATGATGAGGGGGATTATCTAATGGCACGTACAATGACGGTAGACCTGGGAAATGAACTCCGAGGATACGTAGAGTATCTTGTTGACTCTGGTGATTATAAGACAAACAGTGAAGTACTGAGGGAATCGCTTCGACTTTTTCGGGAAAAACAAGCTGACTCAAAACTCGAAAAATTACGTAAGTTAATTGATGAAGGTGAGGGCAGTGGTACACCGGTAGAATGGACTGCAGATGAATTTCTTACACGGATGAAGCGACGTCAAGATGCTAAATAAAAGCTATCGCCTTTACCCCAAAGCAATTATAGATCTTGAAAATATATTTTTATATGGCTTGAATGAGTTTGGGCTTAAAAAAGTGGAAAACTATATTAAGAATATGGAGGATGCGTTTCAGAATATCGCGAACAATCCAGATTGTTCACGTAAATGCGATCATATCCGAAGTAAATTGATGGCATGGAATATTGAGTCACATATTATTTTTTTCAGGAAGACAAAAACCGGAATTTCTGTCCTAAGGATCTTGCATAAATCCATGGACTACATACGACATTTGTAATTTTTTCAAAGTCGTTGCAAACGTGATTTGATTAAGTCTTTGTACTGGCAGTGAGGCTACGCTTACTGTCCTGCCCCCTTTTGTTGGTTCTTGTTTTGGGAAGGCACAGCTCAAGACCTGGCTTTAGACGCTAAAAACCATCGTTAGTATCGATGAGAATCTATCATTAGAAGGTGATATAGAT
>CAIYDX010000156.1 GCA_903925005.1 uncultured Geobacteraceae bacterium | reverse complement strand
GCCTGTGCGGTCGGAACGGTGAAGAAACGCATCAGGATGTGCGGCATACCGGCGGTACCTAAAACGAGGGCCATACCGAGGGAAATCTGGTCGAGCGGCGCTTTCATGAAGAGGCCCGGCTCAAGGAAACGCTGGCCGGCATCTAAACCATTAAGTATAACACCATCCTTCAGAACCAGCTTGGAAACGTGGTCCTGAATGTCGGGGCTGTTAACGATCTGGTCGAAGAAGAAAATCGGGTTGAATCCTGCTTTGGCCAAAACCAGCACCGACAACAGGAAGGCGCCTGACATCAAAAGGCCGGCCTTGATGATCTGAACCCAGGTAGTGGCTGTCATGCCGCCGAAGACGACGTAGCCGACCATCAGGATACCAACACCGATAATGGCGGTTTTGTAGGGTACGCCGACCAGCAGCGCCATCAGTTTGCCTGCGCCGACCATCTGGGCAGTCAGGTAGAATGTCGATACGGCAACTGTCGCAACAGCGGCAACGGCGCGAACCGGCTTGGGATCGGTACGGAAGGAGAGAATGTCACCCAGAGTGTACTTACCGGCGTTACGGCACGGCTCGGCAACGATCAGCAGAACTGTTATGTAAGCCACCAGCCAGCCGACCGAATACATGAACCCATCATAACCATAGAGCGAAATCATCCCGGAAATTCCGAGGAATGATGCAGCTGACATATAGTCACCAGCAATGGCCCAACCGTTTTGAGTGCCGGTGATACCGCCGCCGGCTGCGTAGAAATCGGCCGTGGTTTTGGTCTGCTTGGCGGCCCAGACAACAACGGCCAGGGTAATGCCGATGATTACGGCAAACATTGAGAGGGTGATGGCCTTATTGGCCTTCAACTCTCTTTTCTTGGTAAGTGGTGGCGCTACAACTGGTGCCGTTGTAACTGCACCGGGTGCGGCGACTACCGGTGCGCCCGGCAGAGCAGGTGCGGTAGCAGCGGGGACTGAACCGGGAGCGACCGAAGCCTTAGGCTCTTCAGCAAAGGCGGCTGCGGCAATAGAGAGAGTCAATGTTGCGGCGATGATGATTTTCTTCAAAGTCATGTCGTATCCTCCTTTTCTAAAGATGAAGTTCGTCGACCAGTTCCCTGGTCAAACGGTCAAAGTCCTTGTTAGCCACATGAGCATAGTACAGAGCCAGCGCCCAGGAGACGAAGAACTGGGAGAGGGCAAAGATATAGCCGAAGTTGATGACGCCGATCAGCTTGACCTTGAAAAGCCCAGGTGCATAGGCTGCTCCGATGGGGAGCAGGAAGTAATACACGCTGGAAAAGATCCACCAGCCGAAAAGAAATGCCTGCTTTTTGTGATGGAGTTCGATGAATTTCGGGTTCTTTGCAATTGCTGCCCAATCATACTGTTTTTCTGCCATTAGTTACTCCTTTCTGAAAAAGTTGATATTCCCTGACTACGCATCGATTTTAAATTTGGCGGAAGCCCCCTTTCGCATGTATTTAACTCAAAGTCCTATGTTACCGATCAAGCGGATATTTTCATGTAGCCGAATTTCATCGACAGCTCATCGGCTCCTTCAATCATTGATGGAATAATCTCCCCCTCAAGTCGTTCCTGAAGCATTCGAAACGATGGGGCAAGCAGGGTCAATGCACCGACAACTTTACCGGCATAATCTCGAATGACGACCGCCACGGCGCAGATGCCGTCCCCAAGTCCTCCGAAATCGACGGCGACGCCTCTCTTTCTGATTTCGTCCAATTCAATTTCCAACTGCTGGGGATCTGGTATATTTCGCTTTTTGTTCCCTCTGCTGCGCAGATCAATTGACGAAACCGACTTTAATACCTTTCCGGCTGCATTGGTGAAGAACGGAAAACGCTTGCCGACCAGATCTACCGCTTTGACCTGCTGGAACGAGTCCACCATGTCAAGAAACAGCACTTCATCATTATTCATGACCGTGATGTAGATCGCTTCGTCCAACTTGCGGGCAAGTTCCTCCATAACGGGGTGAGCCAGGCGGATCAAGTTGGTGCTTTTCAGAATATGCTGCGCCATCTGAAAGGCCTGCATGCCGAGAGTGTACGTACCGGTCATGGCATCCCTCTCGATCAGCCCTTTGTCCTCCAGCGTAGCGAGCAGACGGAATGCCTTGTTGTGGCTCAAATCAAGTTTTTTTTCGATAACCGTAATGGAGGGATTATCTCCGTCCTTGGCAAGAGCTTCAAGCAGGTCAATGGCCTTGATAACAGCCTGCACCGAATAGGCACCTTTTTCTCTTGTCATAATGGAAACCCCTTAATCACTTAAATCAATCCATTATTCATAAATCAAATACAGTATTAACGTATTTTTGATGTATTTAGTACGATGTTATAAATTTGTCAACATTTTTTATTACAATCACTGCTACTTAAATTTCAATCGCATTAATGCGGTGTTAGAAGCAAACCCCTGATTGATTCACTCTGTTTTTAGTCATTATTCAGTTTATTTTTCAAACTTCAAAGCGAGTGTATACAAATATCTGTGTTTAGTTTTGATATTTCGGATTCGTTATATAAAAACGTCATTTAAATATATTGTTTATTTTTTCGGGATGGAAAGGGCTCTTAGATTACTCTTACTGCTGGAGTTGTGGGAGAAACTGCGGAGGACAAAAGAGTGCGTATCATGAACCGCTTGTTGCGAGGAGAATATCAGTCCGGCATTGTTCGGTGGTAATGAATAAAATCAGCGCTTTACGCGAGGGTCAAGCGCGTCGCGAATCCCCTCCCCCAACAGATTGTAGGCCAGCACCGTAACCAGTATGGCCAAACCGGGGAAAAGCGACAGCCACCAGGCAAATTCGATATAATCCTTGCCGGAGGTGAGGATATTGCCCCAACTGGGGGTTGGAGGCTGTACGCCGATCCCGAGAAACGACAGGGCTGATTCGGTCAGAATGGCACCGGCAATGCCGAGTGTTGCGGAGACAAGCACCGGTGATACGGCATTGGGAAGAATATGCCGAAATATGATACGGCTGTTGGAGCAGCCGATACAGCGGGCCGCCAAAATATAATCCATCTCGCGGATCGAGAGCGTTTCGGCACGAACCAGACGCGCCACCCCCATCCAGCCGGTCAGGCCGATCACCATCATGATGTACCAGATCGATGGTTCCAGGAAGGTAATAATCGCCAGAATCAGAAAGAAGGCCGGAAAGCAGAGCATTATGTCCACCATCCTCATCAGGGTCGCATCAACAATACCACTGAAATATCCGGACACCAATCCGACCACCGTACCGATCGATACCGCTATCCCCACCGCAACAAAGCCGACCTTGAGTGAAACACGCGAGCCGTAGAAAACGCGGCTGAGCACATCCCGGCCGAGTTCGTCAGTGCCGAACCAATGCTGCCACGAAGGGGGTGAAAGTACCGAATAAGCGTTGATGGCACTCGGGTCATACGGAGAAATCAACGGCGCCAGCAGTGAAATGCAAAAAAGCGCCAGAACGATGATGCCGCCGAACAGCGCCAGGCGATTGCGCTTGAGGCGCGGCCAGAAGATCGTCTTCAGATAGGAATGTTTAAAATCCATCGCCCTACCCCTCCCCATGCCGGATACGCGGATCAGCCAGAGCATAACTGAGATCGGCAATAAGATTGCCTATCAGCGTCAAAAAAGCGCCGATCACCAGGATTCCCATGACCACCGGATAGTCGCGCGACATGACCCCCTGAAAAAAGAGCTGCCCCATACCCGGAATGGCAAAAATAGTTTCAAATATTACACTGCCGCCAATCAAGCCTGGAATCGAAAAACCGAGCAGCGTAATCAGCGGCAGCAACGCGTTGCGCAAGGCATGTTTCCAGATTACAACCCGCTCGGAAAGCCCTTTGGCACGGGCGGTGGTAATGTAATCCTGACTGATGACGTTCAACATGGCGGAGCGCATATAACGAGACAGTCCCGCCAGGCTCCCGAAAGAGGCGACCATGATCGGCATGACAAGGTGCTTGGCCATGTCCGATACATACCTCACCGTTCCCCAGGAATCGCTCCCCAGCGTATGCAGTCCGGAAATCGGCAACCAGTTGAGCCTGACTCCGAAAAAATACATAAGCAGCAGCGCCAGCCAGAAGGTCGGCACGGCAAAACCGACAAATACAAAAACGGTGATCCCCTTGTCAAGCCAGGTGTCACGCCTGGTGGCGGCCAATACTCCGATAGGTATAGCCAAACCGAATTCGAGCAGCAGGGCGATCACGTTTAAAGAGATGGTTACCGGCAGACGTTCCTTAATTTTGTCCACCACCGGACGATTATCCGATGAAAACGATCGTCCCAGATCAAGCCGCACTATTTTGCCAACCCAGCTGAAGTACTGTTCATGCAGCGGTTTATCGAGGCCGTAAAACTTAGTGAGGCGCTCTCTGGCCTCTTTGCCGACCTTGGGATTCATCGCCATCTGCATCTCGACCGGTTCGCCGGGAGCCAGATGAATTACCGAAAAGGTAATCAGCGTAATACCGACCATCAGCGGAATCAACATCAAGATACGTTTTATGAGATAGGTTGTCATGGCATTGTTCTTTCAGGAGCAGATCTGCTTTGATGCCTTACAAACGGCAGTTTCATCGGCGGGATAATAGCACCTATTAAAACGCCATAAAAGTAAAAAACCCTCTCCGCCATTGCACTGAAAAAAGGCTCAACATACTCTGTACCTTGATATGATGCGATACGCGATTGTCTTCTTGTGATTGTCCGGTCCAATGTAGTAGATTATGTACATTGTTTGGGATACTCTCAATCAGCATATCATGGCCAAACCGTGGGCAACAGGGGTGCTAACATGCTTTCTTACGCAAATCTCAAAATCAGGAACAAGCTGACCCTCGGCTTTTCCGTTGTTGTTTTTATGGCTCTGGCTATCGGGATTTTCGGTTATTTCCAAATTCACAAACTTGAACGGGCAGATAACGTGCTGTTTAGTAACGGCGTCAAGCCGATGGAGCATATCGGCAATATCGCGGCGAATTTCCAACGGCTGCGAGTAAATATTCGCGAATTTATCTTTGCCGGCAACCGGGAGACACTCAACCATTATGAGGGGCGAATCATAAGAATTCGCGAGGAGATCGACCACAGCGTTGAAAAGCTGGAAACAGCGCTACCCGACATCAAATCGAAAAAACTTTTTGCCGCGCTGATACAGACACGTAACGGCTACACCCCTCATGTCACCCGGATCGTCGAGCTGACAAAACCGGGCAATAATAAAGAAGCCGTACGGTATCTGAAGTCGACTGCTGTCGATGCTGCGGAGCATGCCGAGATCGAGGCTATTGAAAACTTACAGAACTATCTGGTAGAGAACGCCGAAATCATTTCCGAGCATAATGTCGAAACTGCCACCACTACCGGCGTGGCCATGCTCTGTTTAGCCATATTTTCCTCGCTGCTGGCGGCAATCATGACCATTTTGATAACCCGCAGCATCACCAAGCCTCTGCGCACCGTATTGAATGCCGTCCGGTCACAACAGGAAGGAAGCAAGGAAAAAGCACGACTGGTCGAGGCGATCGCCGGAGGCGATCTAAGCAAAGAGGTGGCCATTGTCGAGCCGTTAAAGCTCGATATGTCCGAGGTCAGCTTTGATGAAACCGGCATGCTGCTGAAAGAGATAGCCGGGATGAGCGAGGTGCAGTATTTTCTGGATCGGGCTTTAACCGTAATGACCAGATCCCTGCGCCACAACCGGGAGCAGGATACCCTGCGCGACTGGTTCAAAAACGGCCAGAACGAACTGAATACCGTCTTGCGCGGCGACAAGTCCACAGCGGAATTGACGGAACAGGCGCTCGCGTTTCTGACAGAATATATCGGCGCCGGCACCAGCGTTTTCTATATTTTCGACGAGAAGGAGGCTACACTTCAGGCTGCTGCCAGTTATGCTCTTACCAAACGTGTGCGCCTGAACGAACGGATCGCCCTGGGAGAGGGGGTGGCCGGACAAGCGGCGCTGCAGCGGAAGATGATCTGCCTGAATACCGCTCCCACTGATTATCTCCCTATAAGCTCCGCTCTTGGCAAGGCCGACCCGGCGTACATAGTGGTTCTGCCGCTTCTGCACAACGGTGTCCTTTACGGTATCCTGGAATTTGGCTCTTTCAACATATTCAGCGGCAACGACCTGGAATTTTTGAACCAATCCAAAAAAGGGATTGCCATTGCACTCAGTGTCAACAAATCGCGGCAGCGGGTCAACGAACTTCTGGAACAGACCCAGGTTCAGGCTGAGGAGCTGCGCGTCCAGCAGGAGGAGCTGCAACAGACCAATGAAGAGCTGGAAGAGCGGGCTCAGATGCTGGAGCAGAAACGCGAACTGATTCTCGCCAAAAACCGCGAAGTGGAGGAGACCGGCCGCGAATTACAGCGTAAAGCCGTCGAACTGGAGCGGGTCAGCACATACAAGTCCGAATTTTTAGCCAATATGTCTCACGAACTGCGCACCCCATTGAACAGCCTGATGATCCTCTCCAGCCTGCTTAAAGATAATCGCGAAGGAAACCTGACCGACAAACAGGTGGAGTTTGCTGCCACCATTAATGGCGCCGGTCGGGATCTGCTCAATCTTATCAACGATATCCTGGATCTTTCCAAGATTGAATCGGGACATCTTGAATTTCATTATGAAGATCTGTCGCTATCCGAAATCTGCATACAACTTGAGACCACCTTCACTACTATTGCCGGAGACAAGGGGATCGGGTTCTCGCTGACTATTGACGAATCTGCTCCGGAGATCATCACAACCGACGGCCAAAGAACCCAGCAAATTCTAAAAAATCTTCTTTCCAATGCCTGCAAATTTACGGCAGTAGGATCGGTTTCGCTGCGATCCTATACCCCGGACAGCATTGAGAGCCCACTAAAGAGTTCAACCGTGGCCTTTGCCGTAACCGACACCGGTATCGGCATCCCGGACGACAAACAATTGCTCATTTTCAATGCCTTTCAGCAGGCTGACGGCAGTACCAGCCGCACCTACGGCGGCACCGGCCTCGGCCTGTCCATCTCTCGCCAGCTTGCACGTTCGATGGGGGGAGAAATCGTCCTGACCAGCGTGGCAGGCATGGGGAGCACCTTCACTCTTTATCTCCCGGTAAATGGCTGCTGTGATCTCAAGCCGATTGCCGAACAGACTGCCAGACCTAGGCGCAATGCCGCCGATGGATCAAATGATGCGCCCGCCGCAATGAGGAACTATGAGCCGCTTCCGGCGCCGATCCCGGACGACCGGGAACAGCTGCGGGGCAGTGGCGGCAGGAGTATTCTGGTAATCGAGGACGATCTGACCTTTGCCGCCGTGTTGGTCGATATGGTACACGGCCGCGGCTTCCTTGCCCTGGTTGCCGCCGACGGCGAGAGCGGCATTGCCCTTGCCGAACAGTACAAACCGAGCGCAATTATTTCTTGATGTCATGCTTCCGCATATTGATGGCTGGGGGGTTATGCGGAGCTTGAAGGACAACCCGGCAACGAGGCATATTCCGGTACATTTCATCACCTGTCTGGAGGAACGCCAGAAAGCCATGGGCATGGGAGCCATCGGCTTTGTAACCAAACCGGTCAGCAGCGAACAGCTTGATGCCGTCTTCGGGACATTGCAGAATGCCATCGACAAGACCATGAAAATGTTGCTGATTGTCGAGGACGATCAGGATCAGGCAACTGCCATGGTTGCCCTCCTGGAAGAAAGAGATGTTACCATTACCGTTGCCGATAGCGGCGATAAAGCCATCGAACTTCTCTCCCGCGAACAGTTCGACTGTATTGTGCTTGATCTGGGATTGGCCGACATGGGCGCCTACGAATTACTGGAAGAGCTCAAGAAAGTTGATCCCGAGCGTCATATTCCGGTCATTATCCACACCGGACGCGAATTGACGCATGAAGATGAGAAGCGCCTGCATCATTACGCCGAGAGCATTATCATCAAAGGGGCCAAGAGTCCCGAGCGACTCTTAAATGAAGTAACACTCTTTCTTCACCTGGTGGAGACCTCGCTTGCCCCCGGCAAGCAACGCATGATTCGCTCGGCACTCGACAAGGAGGCGATGCTGGAAGGGAAAAATCCTGATCGTCGATGACGACATGCGCAATATCTTCTCGCTTTCCAGCGCCCTTGCGGAAAAGGATATGATCATTTTTGAAGCCGAAAACGGCCGGGAGGGGCTGAAACAGCTTGATGCGTTCCCTGATATCGATCTGGTCCTGATGGATATCATGATGCCGGAAATGGATGGGTATGAAGCGATGCGTTGTATCAGAAAAGATCCTCGTTTCCGTTCGCTGCCGATCATTGCCTTGACCGCCAAGGTAATGAAAGGAGATCGGGAAGGGTGCCTGAATGCCGGGGCCAGCGACTATATCCCCAAGCCGGTCGATATGGAAAAACTCTTTTCACTGCTCCGTGTCTGGCTCTACTCCGCGGCAGCGTCTGATCCGGTGACTATGACATGACTCAAGATGACCTGATAGATATTGAAATCAAGCTCCTTATGGAAGGTATCTTCCAGGTGTACGGCTACGACTTCAGGGAGTATTCCGAGGCGTCACTCCGACGCCGGTTGACTCAGTGGCTCTCCGGCTCGGGATTTGCCACTCTGTCGCTAGCCCAGTCTCACCTGTTGCGCGATCGTGAGCTGTTTGATACTCTGCTGCGGGGGATAACTATCAATGTCTCGGAGATGTTTCGTGATCCCGCTTTTTTCAAGGCTGTCAGGGAACAGGTCGTGCCGCATTTGAAAACTTATCCATTTGTGAAGATATGGCACGCTGGGTGCGCATCCGGCGAAGAGGCCTATTCAATGGCAATATTACTTTTGGAAGAGGGGTTGAAAGGACGCTTCCGGATCTATGCCACAGATATCAACGAAGAGGTGATCCGCAAGGCGCAGGAAGGTATATATCCGTTACATGAAATGCAGCACTTCACCAAGAACTATCAGCAAGCGGGGGGGACCGGTTCATTTTCAGACTACTATACGGCCAGATACGATCATGCTATTCTTAACTCCAAGCTAAGGGAAAACATCGTCTTTGCGGCGCACAATCTGGCTGTCGATGCCGATTTCGGCGAAATGAACCTTATTCTTTGCCGCAATGTGATGATATATTTCAAGCAACCGCTCAAGGAGCGGGTTCTGGGGCTATTTGACAGCAGTCTCGTGCCGGGAGGTTTTCTCTGTCTCGGCACAAAGGAGAGCCTGGATCACCGCCGGATTTCCGACAGATATGAAGAGATCAAGCCACGAACTCAGATATATCGGAAGCGCTATGCAAAAAGGTAGCGACAGATTGTTCAAGGCTATCGTGGTTGGTGTTTCGACCGGCGGAGTATCGGCACTCAAAATTGTTTTGAGGGCGCTGGCCGCTGACTTTCCGATACCGATTCTGGTTGTGGCACATATCGCGCCGGATTCCGATGACAGCCTGGCTCTGCTGCTGAATACGCTTTGTGCCATCAGGGTGAAGGAAGCCGATGAGTTGGAGGCCACGGTTCCCGGTACGGTTTATCTGGCTCCGGCCAATTATCATCTATTGGTGGAACGTGACGGCCATCTGGCCCTCTCCGTGGATTCCCCGGTCAATTTTGCCCGTCCCTCCGTGGACGTACTTTTCGAATCGGCGGCGGAAGTTTATGGCCCGGCACTGATCGGGATAATAATGACCGGCGCCGGGTTTGACGGCAGTAAAGGGCTGTTAAAAATTAAAAGCAGCGGCGGGGTTGCTATCGTCCAGGACCCGGCTGATGCCGAGATGGATTCAATGCCCGAAAGCGCGTTGCAATTATTGAAAGCTGATCATGTTGTGCGTCTCAAGGAAATTCCGGGCCTTTTATCAAGGCTTGCTGAGGAGAAACAATGAACCTTACTTCACCAGCCATTGACATACCGATTCTAATGGTCGATGACCGACCGGAAAACCTTCTGTCGCTTGAAGAGCTCCTCAGTAACCATGGATATGAGCTTGTCAGGGCATCGTCCGGCAACGAGGCTCTGCTCCTGACGCTCAAACAGGATTTTTCCCTGGTGCTGCTGGATGTACAGATGCCGGGGATGGATGGCTTCGAAACGGCTGAACTGATGCGCGCAAATCCGAAGACCAAACATATTCCGATCATCTTTGTCACCGCCGGCATGAAGGACATCAAATTTCAGTTCAAGGGGTATGACGCAGGGGCTGTCGATTACCTCGCAAAGCCGATAGAGCCGCTGATTCTGCAGAGCAAGGTCAAAATATTTGCCGAACTGTACCGGCAGCGCCGCGAAATCGAGCTGCATAAACATCATCTGGAAGAGCTGGTTGAACTGAGGACCACCGAATTAAGCCGATCAGCCGATGAGCTAAAAACAAGTAACGAGCAGCTTTTGGATCGCAACAGGGAACTTCAGGCAATCGAGGGACTGTTGCGCAGACAGGTCATAGAGTCTGCCGAAACTCACGATCAGCTGCTGGCTACCGAAGAGATGCTGCGGGTACAGATTGAAGAATATCAGGCCGCCCAGAAACTTTTGAACGAATCTAATACCAGTCTTCAGACACTTTTCGATGTATCGCCATTGGCAATAGTTGTTTCTTCATTTCCGGCCGGGATAATTCGGGAGATTAACCGTACCTTCACTGCCGACTTTGGCTACCCTGTTGACCATGTTATCGGCAAGACCGGCGTTCAACTCGGCCTCTGGAGCAATTTTGACGAGCGGAAACGTTTTTTGGGGCTGATGCACGAACAGCAGGACATATCCGGATTCGACACCGAAATCAAAACCTTTCATGGAGAAAATCGCTCCGTACTTTTGTACAGCACCCTCATGGATTTCAGAAACGAACCATGTATGCTGATCGTGTTTCTGGATGTTACCGAGCAGAAACGGATGGAGAACCAGATCCGGCAGACGCAAAAGATGGATGTTATCGGGCAGCTGGCCGGTGGCGTAGCCCACGACTTCAACAACATGCTGACCGCCATTCTCGGCTCCGCCGAACTGATGATACGTCACGTACAGCATGACTCCGCTGCAATGAAACTGCTTGGCAGCATTCAAAAGGCGGCGAGCCGGTCGGCCGAGCTGACCGGACAGTTGCTGGCCTTCTCCCGCAAAGGGCATAATAACGCCGTACATGTCCGTGTTGACACAACTATTCATGAGGCTATTTCGCTGCTGGAGCGGACCATTGACAAAAAGATCACGCTGAAAACAAAACTTATCGCCAAAAATTATCGGGTTACCGGTGATCCGGCGCTGCTGCAGAATGCTTTGCTGAACCTGGGACTCAACGCTCGCGACGCGATGCCGGAAGGTGGCGTTATTACGTTTTCGACAATTAATGTCGAACTGGACTCAAAATACTGCGAATCCAGCCCATTTTCGATAACCCCCGGTCAATTCATTGAAATATCGGTGGCTGATACCGGCACAGGTATGACGAAAGAAATCCTCCAGCATGTCTTTGAACCGTTTTTTACGACAAAAGAGGTCGGCAAAGGAACCGGATTAGGATTGGCCGCCGTCTACGGCACCATTACGGATCATCATGGCTGCATAAGCGTCACTAGTGAACCGGGCGTAGGAACAATCTTCAAATTATACCTGCCGCTGTCTATCGGACATAAAAACGATACCGCCTCTTCCGAAGAGCTGACCCGGGGTTCTGGCGGCATCTTGCTGGTGGATGATGAAGAGATACTCCGCACCATAGGGGAAGCGCTTCTGGAAGATCTGGGATATCGGGTCTACCTTGCGGAAGATGGTGAACACGCATTGGAGGTGTACGCACGAGAGAAGGAAAACATCTCTCTGGTAATCCTGGATATGGTTATGCCCAGAATGAGCGGCAAAGAGACCCTTATCCGGCTTATTGAGAGTTCTCCGGACATCCGCATCTTGATTTCGTCCGGTTTTCATCAGGAGGGGACGGCCGATGAACTTGAGAGACTGGGGGCAAAGGGATTTCTCCGGAAGCCGTATCTCCGCCAGGAACTGTACAAAGCGGTTTCCGATGCTATTGGGGATATGAAATAATACACAAGATTGTAATCCGTAATAATTGCGATAAAATTGCATAATACCGTTTTTATCGTCTATTCCGGAGAAATACATGCCAGTCAGAGCACCAACAGACTCCGCCATAGCCCCCAGACAGAGCATTCTCCTCTTGCTCACTCTTATCACCGCCGGTCTGGCGGGAAACTATTTCAGGTTTCCGATCTTCCTGAATATCGACTTCCTCTTCGGCAGCATCTTCGCCATGCTGGCTCTACAGCTCTTCGGGTTCGGTCGCGGCATCCTGACAGCAAACGCCTTTAAAGAAGATCGAGATAATTGTCTCACGGTCGGAATGGATGATTATCTGGCCAAACTGATCGATATTGCCGATTTGCCGGCAATGTTGGGGAAGTGGACGTCATTCTCTGCTTCATCCAAGGGTGATGCTGTCTCCGCCCAGGTATCCGAAACCGGCTCCCCGACTCCACTCCGCTAATGAGCTGGGAGAACAGAGCAGAAACAAGTACCACAACAACAAAAAGATTTGATATGGATGCGTTTATAAGGCGTAATATGGGTGATCTTGAGCTTTCCCGCGATGTGGCAGCCATATTCATTGATCATCGCAAGGAATATATCGAAGCGATCCGCAATGCCATAACGGCTCATGATGCTGTAGCGCTTCGCGAATCGGCGCATAAGCTGAAAGGCGCAGCGGCCAACCTCGCTTTGCCGCTGCTGCTGGAAACAGCCGGTATGATCGAATCACGCGCCGACCGCATAGATACAGATAAAGTAACTAAACTGTTATCCGAACTGGAACAGAGGTTTGAACAGGCGGTAGAGGCAATTCAGGAGCAGCTTATTTCACCAAGTGAGAAGGCCGACCAATGAAAGTTTTGATTGCCGAAGATGATGCCCCGTCACTACGGATGCTGCAATCCCTGTTGACCAAGTGGGGCTACTCCGTCACTTCTGCCCGTGACGGCAATGAGGCATGGAAGATTCTGTGCGATACCCAGCATCCGTCACTGGTAATTTTGGACTGGATGATGCCGGGAATTGAAGGAATTGAGATTGTGCGCCGACTACGGATGAATGAAGGAGGCACCCCCCATTACGTAATTATCACAACCACCGCCGGCAGTGGTAACAGTGCTGTTCAGGCGCTTGACGCGGGAGCGGACGATTTTGTCGGCAAACCGTTCAACCATGGCGAACTGCAGGCGAGGGTCGCAGTAGGGCGCCGGGTAACCGGCCTGCATCAGGCTCTGGCCGAGAAGCTGCAAAAACTGGAAGCGGCCAATGAGACCATCTCGCGGCTGGCCAGAACCGACGATCTGACCGGACTTCACAACCGCCGCTCCTTTAACGATTTTTTTGCCCTGGCTTTAAGCGCCGCCCGCCGTCACGGTCATCCGCTTTCGCTGATCAGCATAGATCTTGATTACTTCAAAGCCGTCAATGACAGCTTTGGCCACACTGGCGGGGATCTTGTATTAAAAGAGTTTTCCAACCTGATGCAGGAGATGGTCAGGGCCGAGGATCTCGCGGTACGATGGGGAGGCGAGGAGTTCATCATTCTGCTACCGCAAACAAACTGCGAGGCCGCCGCCGCTTTGGCCGAACGCATAAGAAGCAAATTTGAGCAGACCCCCGGCAGCGCCGCCCCGCTCGCGATGACAGCCAGCTTTGGCGTCGCGGAGCTACAAGATGGAGAGCATGAGGACGATCTGATCCGACGGGCGGATGAAGCGCTCTATCGTGCCAAGAATGAGGGGCGTAATCGGGTGGTAATTGCCAAAAAGAAACGGACACGCCGGAAAGCAACCAATTAATTATTATCACCAAACTCCGTATAACAGGGAGAAATATATGGCAAAAGTTCTTATGCCGCTGGCGCAAGGATTTGAAGAGATTGAAGCTCTGACGGTAGTTGATATACTGCGCAGAGCTGAAATAGAGATTGTAATAGCCGGACTTCTCCCCGGTCCGGTTGTCGGCGCTCACGCTATCAGCATTATCCCCGATACAACGATAGATGCGGTCCATGCCGATTACTTCGACATGATCGTCCTTCCGGGGGGACAACCCGGAACTGACAATCTCAATGCCGATCCGCGCATTCATGCACTCCTTAAGGAATTTGCCGCCAAAGAGAAACTTATTTGCGCCATATGTGCCGCTGCGATTGTGCTTGCCGCGGCCGACTTGCTGCATGGCAAAAAAGTGACCTGTTACCCTTCATATGTTGATCGATTGGGTGGCGGTATCTACGAAAACTCACCGGTTGTCTCTGACGGCACCATAATTACCAGCCAGGGGGCCGGCACCGCAATCCATTTCGGGCTAGAACTGACAGCCCGTCTGGCGGGGCGCTCCACTTCGGATAAAATTTCCAAAGCCATGCTGGTCATGTCATAGTCAATTTTTTGAAGACCACCGATATAACAGTCACACTCTGAAGTCAATATAGTGACAATAAATCTGTCTTTATCACTGCCAGACGTCCTCTCCGAATAACCATGCGACGCCCATCTTTATATAACAACTCGTATTTATTGCAATTTAAAAATATGGTTAATTTTGGCACTCATATTGCTAATATCATTTTGTCAGCAAAGTGACACATGCTTAGCAGCCGGTCGCAACAAGTTTGTAGCGACGGTGGATTGGAGAGAGCCATGATGACAGAAAACTTCGGCAATAAAACAGAGATCATGATCGGCGGCAGCATGGCGCCGGAAAAATCGGAGAACATCCAGACCCAGCTTGAAGAGGCGCGCTTCATCAGCAATTTCATGGCGGCGGTCGGCACTTCCCTGGAACTTGACGATATCTGTTCAATCGCAGCCCGTGCCCTCTATGAGCATGCCGCTTTCTACCGGATCGTATTTGCGTTTTCCGAGGCTCTTGAAGAAAAAAACGTCACCTTTTCCCCAATGGTCCAGAAAGGGATTCCCGCCGCCGGACCAAAATTGACCATGGGCAAACCATCCTCACTTTCAGCATTACCCGAGGGTTCACTGGCCTCAGCTCATCTTAACTTGATGGACAACATGGGCTCCATCGCCATCTACTTCAAAGCCGGGCAGAGCAAGACTTTCTCCGAGTCGCTTCTCATAAGCATCTCCGCATCTTTCAGCCAGGCGATCAGAAATGCGCAGGAGCATAGCAGAATGAAAGATCTGGCCATGCGCGACGGACTTACCGAACTTTTCAACCGCCGGATTTTTGACGAAACACTGGCCCAAAAAATTAAATGTCCGGATATGCGCCCGGTATCTCTCCTCATCATAGACTTGGACAATTTCAAAAAGGTGAATGACACCTATGGCCATCAAGCCGGCGATCAGGTTTTGAAAACTTTTGCCAAGATTCTTAAGGAGAGCTGCCGCGGTCAAGATTTGGTAGCCCGCTTCGGCGGCGAAGAGTTCGCCATTATTCTTTCGCAGACTAAAGCCGCTACCGCCCATGCCATTGCCCAGCGGATCAGAAACAGACTGGCAAAAACCGTCTTCACCTTCGATGACCGGCAACTCCAGATGACTGCCAGCATAGGATTGGCAACCTGCCAGGAAGGAAACAGCATCTTCACGGCCAACCTTGTCAAGCAGGCCGACAAAGCTCTGTATCAAGCCAAAAGAACCGGAAAAAACAGGGTCTGCATGTTCCCGACCGATTTATTGGCTGAAGCTGCGGACTCTTTTGGCGAACAGAACTTCGGCTCGTTTGCTCCGGCGTAACTGTTGACGCCATTCAACATAAGAATGGCGCCAAGCCGCAGAGGTGCGGAGACGCAGAGGAAGTCACCGATTTGTTTGCAATTCTAACCATAAACATCTCCGTGTCTCTGCGCCTCTGTGGTAAATCTTTTTTGTAAGGCTATCTATTTCGTCTTCTTATTGACTGATTTCTTTTCTCCGGAGACAAGAGTTGAGAGGGGTGTCGTCCGCGTCTTAGCGCCGACGACACCTTCAATCCACATTGAGAGCGCCTTGCTGCTCTTAAACGTCTCCTCGGGGATGACCAGACCGTTTTTCTGGGCAAGGTCCCCGGCATACTTGAGCTGCCCTTCGCTCGGGCCTCCCCCCTCGGCGCGCACCGGCGGAATGGCAAACCCCATCTTGTTGTGAACACCCTTACAAAAGCGCTGCCAGGTTTCCTTGTTTTCCACGACCAGATCCAGAAAATTTTCCATCTTGCCGGTCAGTTCATAATCGATCACCCAGGGATGCTTATTCCTTAGGTAGTCAATCAGCGTCTCGCCGGTGGGCAACGGGACCACTTTCCCCTTTTCCTCCTTGACATAACCACGGTCGGTAATATTCTTGGTGATGGCCGCATAGGTGGAAGGACGGCCAATGTCGAGCCGTTCCAGCTCCTTTACCAGAGAACCGAACGTAAACCTCCCTGGAGGTTTGGTTTTTTTCTCTTCCAGAATTTCCTTAATCTTCGGCACTAACTCACCAACTGCCACCGGAGGGAGCAGTTGCAGCTTGTCTTCCTCCCCTTTCTTTTCCTTTTCCTCGTCTACCTCGGCGTAAACCTTCAGGAATCCGTCGAAGACAAGCACACGTCCGGCTGCCTTAAAGCGTTCACCGGCCACAACAAAGAGCATGACGGTGGAATCATAGCGCGCGGCAGCCATCTGGCTGGCGACAGCGCGTTTGAATATCATCTCGTAGAGCCTGGCATGGTCGGGAGTGAGTCCTTCTTTCTTGATGATAGCGGCGATATCGGCAACCGAGTGCATATGAGTCGGACGAATCCCTTCGTGCGCCTCGGCCTGTGAATTCTTTGACTTGTGCTGGTGCGGCTGCGCGGGGAGATAACTGCTGCCAAGCGTATTTCCCAGAGACTCGCGGATCTCGGCGACAAAAGCCTCATCCATCCTGACGGAATCGGTACGGTGATAGGTGGTAATACCATGGTCGAAAAGCGCTTGCGCCAGTTTCATCGTCTGTTCCGGAGTGAACTTCATGCGGGCGGCTGCGGCAGCCTGCAAATCAACCGTCGTAAACGGCGGCTTTGGGGATTGCTTGACCTCTTTCTTGTCAACTTTTTCAGCCAAAGCATGGGTTTGTGCAGTGATGGCGGCAATAATCAACTGCGCCTCCGCCTGTTGCAAAAACTTGCCATTAATATGACGCGCCAGGAAAGTCGTACCATCCTTGTCCAACTGGATATCCAGCATCCAGTACAGTGATGAGGTGAAGTTCCGAATCTCCCTTTCGCGATCCACGACCAGACGGACCGCCGGAGATTGCACCCGCCCGACACTGTAGCTGCTGCGGAGATTTTTGCTGGCAATCGGCGACAGAATATAGCCGACCAGACGGTCGCCGATTCTCCGTCCTAAGAAAGCGTTGTAGAGCCCGCTGTTTGTCTGCTCGAACGGCACCGCTTTCGCCAGAGACTCTTTCAGCCCCTTCTCGGTAACTTCATAAATCTCCATCCGCAGACATTCTTTGGCTACCGATTTCACCTCTTCATAGATATGACAGCTGATCGCATATCCTTCTCGATCCGGGTCACCGGCCAGCATGACGGTTTCGCCGCGTGCCGCGGCGCGAAGCTCTTTGGGCAGATTCGCTTTCTTCTCGTGATAGACGAATGTCGGTTCATATGTAGATAAATCGACACCGATATTGGTATCGGGGAGGTCTTTGAAATGCCCTACCGTGGACATGGTTTTGACTTTGAGAATCGACTGTATTTTTTTCGCCTTGGTCGGCGATTCGACGATTATGAGCATGAGGCAGACAGCCTTATTGGTTTATTTTGTTGGATACTTGGAGATATTCAGGCAAACCGGGGATTATTCTGATCAGTTTTTTACTTTCATAATGTCCATGATTCTTGAGCAAACCCCTTCATGAGTCAGGCCGACACAGTTGATCGTGACATCCGCGTACTGCGTGTAAAGAGCTAAGCGCTCGTTAAACATATCGGCAAAGCTCTGATCCGCTCTTTTTGCAAGACCTCTCGTGCTGAAGTCATGGACCCTTGATTCCAGCGTGGGTATATCAACATCGAGAAAGATGGCACGACCGTCTGACTTGAGATGCGCCATGGCACCGGCGCTGTAAACCGCGCTCCCCCCCGTGGCTATGACGCAGTTTTCTACAGCAAGCCCTAGCAGAACATCCTCTTCAATTTCCCTGAGTACTGCGTATCCGTCTGTATCAACAATATCCTGCAATGTTCTGTTGTGTGAAGTTTGAATAAGCAGGTCCGTATCCACGAAGTCGCGTGACGTCTGTTTCGCCAGAATAACGCCAACGGTGCTTTTACCAGCGCCAGGCATTCCGATTAAAATAATATTTGAACATGCTTTTGACATTGATCTCGAAAGTAACGGCAATGAGGAGTTTTGAAGCGGTTTTTCCCGCGATCATGGGAAAACTATATGAGGACTATAACACAGAAAAGAGATTAACCAATAAAAACTGTTTTAAGGATCAATCGTGATATTCCGGCAATACGTCTCCTTAATCATGCAGGCTCCAGCAACGGCAATAACCGCACACCCGAGCATAATCAAGAAACCGGTATGATAATCGGATGGCGCGTAAACACGCACCCCGTTTTCGATCCGGCCGTTCCAGTTCAGATCCAGTGCCCAGCCGTATAGCGGCTGCATCACGGCGGCCCCAAAAAACAGCCCGGTGTTCACCAGGCCGACAGCCATGCCCGATAACGCCGGAGCGACAACCTCCTTGGCATTGGCAAAGGTGACAACAAAACCACCAGCACTGAGGCCGAGCAGAGCAAACTGGGCAATGCCGACCGGTCCCGGATGCCACGGCAGGTAGGCCAAACCGAGACACGCGGCGGCATAGAGAAGCGTGCCACCCAGAATTACCGGCTTGCGCCGCCCGATACGGTCAGAAAGCCACCCAACCAACATGGATCCGACCGCAAACCCGGCCAGGGCGGAGGTGGTATATACGGCGGCGGCAGAACGCCCCAGACTGTGGACATCACGCAGAAACGGAATCGCCCACAATCCCACAAATGCCAGCATACTGCCGACCATCCCCAGATCCACCCATAACACCGGCCATGCGGCCCCGGTGCAGACGACGCTTTTCAGATCGTCCCACCAATGCCTTCTGCTGGCGGGATGACTTGACTTTCCCTCCATTTGCCGCATCGACGGGAATCCCATATCCTCGGGGCGATTGCGGACTAACAGTGCCGCCAGAACGGCCAGCAAAATGGTGACACCCCCGAGCGCCATGAAGACGGAACGCCAGGAATGGTTCCGTAACACCTCTGCCAGCGGACCGGCCGATGCAATAGCGCCGATGTTGCCGAGCAGCAGCGTCAAGCCGCTGATAATTCCGAAGTTACGTTCGCTGAACCAGACGCTGTTGCTCTTGAACAGTCCGACAAACACCACCGAGACGCCGAGACCAACCAAGGCGCGTCCCACCGAAGCGCCCGCAAACGTTCCGGCCATGCCAAACAGGACAGAGCCGCATCCGGCCACCAGAGTACCGGCCGAGACGGTCACCCGGGCACCCAGCGTATCCGCCAGCACACCGGCGGGAATCTGCATCGCTGTGTAGATATAAAAGTACATCGCCGCCAGCGAACCAAGAGCCGCGCCCGACGTATTGAAGGCTTTCATCAGATCGGATGAAATCACCGCCGGCGCCATCCGGTGGAAAAACACCAGCATATAGATGGCAATCAGGATTGCAAAGATTGACCAGCGCGCCAGCAAAAACCGGGAACGGTTGTAATGGCTCACGCTGTCTCGCCCATATCCTCCAGTTGCAACTCCTTGATCGCCATCTCCCGCATCTTGAATTTCTGGATTTTGCCGGAAGCGGTCATCGGATAACCATCAACGAATTTTACGTATTTCGGGATCTTGTAGTTGGCAATCTTGTCCCGGCAGAAATCGCGCACCTCTTCTTCCATCATCGTCATCCCTTTTTTAAGGATGATCGCGGCCATGACCTGTTCCCCGTATTTTTTGTCAGGGACGCCATAGACCTGGATGTCGGAAACTTTGGGATGGGTGTAGAGGAATTCTTCGATTTCACGCGGATAGATGTTCTCGCCGCCGCGGATGATCATGTTCTTGATGCGGCCGGTGATCTTGCAGTAGCCGTTTTCG
>CAIYDX010000155.1 GCA_903925005.1 uncultured Geobacteraceae bacterium | reverse complement strand
GATGGGTTTGTCGCATCCCAAAAATCCGGATTGGGAGTAGGGCGAATATTGGGGGGTTAAAAACTGGCCCAAAGCCTTACTAACTGGGGCTTCGTAAAAAATCCTGTGAAACAATTCTGTCGTTTGTTTAATTGTACCCTTGGTACTTGATGCGCATCCTCCCCTACCGCACCGTAGACAATGTGATTGAGGGGGCGGTAATCACGTTTGTCAATATCACCGATATGAAAGAGGCACGGGAATCGCTTAAAAAAGCCAATGACCTGCTCCGTATGGCTGTGGTGGTGCGCGATTCCCACGACGCCGTTGTGATGCTGGATATGGAGGGGAACATCATGTCCTGGAATCCGGCGGCGGTTAGGATGTACGGATGGAGCGAGGAAGAGGCGTTGAAGCGCGACATCCGCGAGCTGATACCGGAAGGTCTGCGCAAGGAAGATATAAAGCGAGTTCAGCAGTTGAGTAAGAAAAGAGTAGTGGAGCCGTATCGCACCCAACGGATCGCCAAGGATGGCACAGTAGTGGAAGTATGGCTGACCGCCACCGCTTTGTTGAATGAAGCGGGAGAAGTGTATGCGATTGCGACGTCGGAGAGAGCGAGCGGGGTCGGGGAATAAACGGGGGGCACTACCATGAAAATCAAACCGCCAGTATCACCACAGGATCTCCGTCAGCGAGCAGAAGAATTGTTCCGTGCAAGCGAGAACCTAACCCCGAAATCGACTTCACCAGAGGAAATTACACAAATTCTCCACGAACTGCGGGTGCATCAGATAGAACTTGAGATGCAAAACGAAGAGTTGCGGCGTGCGCAAGCTGACCTGGATGCATCACAGGCTCGCTACTTTGATCTGTATGATCTCGCTCCTGCGGGTTATATGACCATCACCGATAATAATATGATTCAAGAGGTCAATCTCGCTGCCGCCGCCATGTTTGGCATAGCCCGGAGCCTACTCGTCAATGAGGGGATAAGGCGGATACTGCCAAGAGAGAGCCAGCTCATCTTCTATCAACATCTCAAGCAGTGCATTGAAGCAAACTCAACGCAGGAGTGGGAGATGCGCCTGGTGCGTGCCGATGGCGAACAGTTCTGGGCGCATCTGCAGGTGACACCGGGGCAGAACGGAGAATTCTGGCTTGTTCTGACCGATATCAGCAAAAGCAAGCAAGCAGAAAACGAGATAAGAAGGAGCGAGGAACGTTTTCGGGCCATCTTTGAACGCTCCACCGTCGGCAAATCACTCACTGCCCCAGAGGGGAAACTCCTTCAGGTCAACCAGGCACTTGCGGACATGCTGGGCTATTCGGTTGAGGAGATGCAGCAGCTTGATTTTGCGCAGGTCACTCATCCTGATGACGTGGCGGCAAGCCGGGAATACATTCGCAGCCTCATGGCGGGCGAGCGGGCCGCGTATCGATTTGAAAAGCGGTACATCCATAAGAGCGGCACGATAGTCTGGGCGGACGTCAGTTCGACGCTGTTGTGCGATGAGCTGGGAACACCGCTTCATTTAATCACCAGCGTTATCGATATAACCGAGCGCAAGCGTGCTGGTGAAGTGATTACTCGTGCAAAAAATGATTGGGAGCGGACCTTTGATGCCGTTCCCGACCTGATTGCAATTATTGACACCAATCACACGATCACACGTGTCAACAAAGCCATGGCTGATCGTTGTGGCTATAAACCGGAAGATATTATTGGACGAAAATGCCACGAAGTAATGCACGGCATGGCAGACCCACCTATTTTTTGTCCACATGTCAGTATGATGCAGGACGGCTTGATGCATAGTAAAGGAATCGACGAAAAGTGGTTAAACGGCTCCTTTGACATCCTGGTGGTGCCACTGTATGACAACGAAGGACTGATAACGACCTGCGTTCACGTAGCGAGGGATATCACAGAACGTAAGTGCTTGGAGCAAGAACGTCAACAACTCGAACAGCAATTCCAGCAGACCCAGAAGCTGGAAAGCCTGGGTATCCTTGCCGGCGGCATTGCCCATGATTTTAATAACATCCTGACGATAATAATATGCAACTGTTCCTTATTGCAACAACGACCGGCAATGGTGTTAGAGCTTGTTTCAGAGATAGAAACGGCGGCACAGCGTGCCGCCGATCTATGCCGCCAGATGCTGATATATGCAGGAAAGGCCCAGCCAAACCCAACAAAATTCAATATGAACACGCTTGTAGAGGAAATGGCCAAGTTACTGAAAGCGACCATTAATCAGAATGTTACCATCACGCTTGTTCTTTCAGCAGATATTCCTTTTATCAAAGCGGATGCCAGCCAGATCAGGCAAATAGTCATGAATTTAATCATCAACGCCTCAGAAGCCATCGGCGCAGTGCAGGGTAATATCACCGTATCACTGGCCATTGAAGAGTTTAAAGTCGGGCAGAGTGAAAAGGATTATATCGGTAAAATTATTACGCCCGGCTCCTATATATGCCTGAACGTTACTGATAATGGTTGCGGTATGGATGAAGAGACCAAACGGCGGATATTTGAGCCGTTCTATACGACGAAATTTACCGGCCGCGGGTTGGGGATGTCGGCAGTACTCGGCATCATTACAGCGCATAAGGGAGCGTTACAGTTAACCAGTCAACAAGGTTTAGGAACAACTTTCAAGGTGTTTCTACCTGTTCAAAGCAGCGAACCAGTCGGAGACGTGCTGCCGCATGTTCCTCTGATGCCATGGCAGGGTAGCGGCACAATACTGCTGGTTGAGGATGAACCACAGCTTATTATGGTTGCTAAAGCACTCATACAAGCACTTGGGTTCTCTGTTCTTCAAGCGGCAAACGGACAGGTCGCATTAGAGATGTATCAGAAACACGCTAACAATATCACCCTGGTTTTGACGGATATTGGTATGCCGGTTATGGACGGGTATGAGCTGATTCATGAACTGAAAATACTGAACCCAGAACTGCCAATCATTGTCTCCAGCGGTTTTGGTGATGCCGAAGTGACAACCCATATTCAAGAGAATATAGCAGGGTGCGTCAGCAAGCCATATAGTTTTGACCAGTTGCGGGAGGTGTTGAAAGGTGTAGTGGAAGGCCAACTGCCAAAACTGATATGAGGGGAGTAAATGCCTAACGAACTGCTCAGACAACTATGCCACGCTGTTAAAAGCTATTCGCCACCGGGCGCGATAGTTTGTTGCCGGGCATCAGAGTAATGCGACATGCGTGGTGATAGCAACGAACGGCTGACCATCCTCTCTGAAGCAGAGAAGACAGCGCTTTATGGCACTCCAGATTTTGACGACTTCCAGCGCGTCGAATTTTTTGCGATGTCCGACGCTGAACGCTCTTTGGCTTTGCAGCGAAGGGGTATCTTAAAACAGATTTATTGCCTGCTGCAGATCGGTTACTGCAAGGCCAAGCAGGCATTTTTCCAATTCTCGCTGGACGAGGTGCCGCCAGAGGATGTCACTTTCCTGCTACAACGTTATTTTCCGGGTCAAACGCCAACTGTAGGAACAGTGAGTATAAAGGAATATTACGCACAGCGAAGAGAAATTGTCGCTTTATTTGGCTACCGCCTTTGGACGGATAATGATCTGCCGGCGTTGCGTGACAAGTCAACACTGCTGGCCCGCACGGATGTAACCCCGACCTTTTTGCTGGCTGAGATGATGGTGTTTTTAATAGGCCAGCGCATCGTGCGACCAGGCTACTCTACGCTGCAAACCATCATCAGGGACTCACTCAGCTCTGAACGTGAGCGTCTGGAGCAATTGGTTGAAGCAGCCTTGACTGATGCGACACGCGATGCGCTGCAACAATTACTGGTCCGAGAGAACACCCTGTCTGATTTGGCAGCTCTCAAACAAGATGCCAAAAGCTTTCGCTACCGTCAGATGGGTATGGAGCTCCAAAAGCGCCTCACACTGACCCCTCTGTATGCCATCGCCAAGACTCTGTTACCAAAACTTGATCTGTCGCAGCTCAATATCGCCTACTACGCCAGTTTGGCCAACTTCTACACCATCTATGATCTGCGGCGGCTCAAATCTGGTCAGACCTACCTCTATTTGCTGTGCTACGCCTGGCTACGCTACCGGCAACTTACGGACAATGTAGTTGAAGCTTTTTGTTACCACACACGTCATCTCGAAGACGACACCAAGGCTGTCGCCAACAAGCAGGTTACCCAAATTTACAACGAGCGCCAACAATCCACTCCAAGGGTGGGCGAACTGCTCTTGCTGTACGTAGATGATACGCTCGCTGATGTTACTCCTTTTGGTGCAGTACGCCAGCGGGCCTTCCGAATCATACCGGAAGAGAAGCTGCGCTCGACCGGCAAACTCTTGGCAGAGAAGCCTGTCAGCCAGATAGATCTGCGGTGGCAAGCGGTTGACAAACAAAACGGACTTTGCACAAAGAATCTCCGCCCGCTGGCTATGTCCCTGAATTTTGATAGTGTCACAACCAGTGGCAAGGCCTGGCTTTCCGCGCTGCAATGGATGAAGGAGGTTTTTGCCCGCCAACAGCGACTTGCCAAACAGCCACTGGCAGATATTCCACTACGCACCCTTCCCAAGCGTCTGCGCAACTTTTTATTGAGCTTTGACCAGGATGAAAAGCCAGTTGGACTGCATGGAGACCGATATGAGTTCTGGATTTACCGGCAATTACGCAAACGCCTTGATATGGGCGATATTTACCTTGACGACAGTGTTCAACACCGGCGCTTTGCTGATGATCTGGTATCCATGGAGGCGAAGGCTGATGCACTCAAGGCACTGGACATCCCCTGGCTGCGCCGGCCAGTTGATGTGACGCTTGATACCCTGTTCAGCGAACTGGATACACAATGGCGAGCATTCGACGAGGAGCTGCGTAACGGCAAACTTAATCATCTGGGATTCGATGCTGATAAACAGAAGCTGACTTGGCACCGGCCCAAGGCTGACAATGAGAAACAGCTGCAACAGGGCTTCTACGCAAAACTTCCGGCGCACGATATTGCAGATGTTTTCCGCTTTGTGAATGAACAATGCCACTTCCTGTCGGCAATGAAGCCATTACAGCCACGCTACGCAAAGAAGATAGCTGACGAAGACAGCTTGATGGCGGTGATTTTTGCCCAGGCGATGAACCATGGCAATTTCAGCATGGCTGAGACCTGTGACATCCCGTATCACGTTCTGGAGGCCACGCATCAGCAACATCTGCGCCCGGCCACGCTTATTGAAGCGAACAACTACATCAGCAATTACATCGCCAGTCTGCCGATATTCCCATACTACTCCATCGATATGAATGTGCTCTATGACAGTGTTGACGGACAAAAGTTTGCCGCTGCCAACCCAACTCTCAAGGCACGTCATTCGCGTAAATACTTTGGTAAAGATCGCGGAGTTGTTGCTTACACTTTGCTGGCCAACCATGTTGCCTTACAAACCGAGTTGTTGGGCGCAAACCAGCATGAGAGCTACTGGGTGTTTGATATCTGCTACAACAATACGTCTGACATCGTTCCGACTATGATTACTGGCGACATGCACAGCATCAATATGGCCAACTTTGCCATCCTGAATTGGTTCGGCATGAACCTTGCGCCGCGGTTCACCAATATGCAAGCGCAGTTGAAGCACCTTTACTGTGGCCCTGGTCAGGGAAAGTACTCCGATTTCCTGATTCAGCCTGTAGGGCAAATTGATCGCAGCCTGATTGTCTCAGAGAAAGCCAACATGGATCAAATTGCCGCCACGTTAGGGCTCAAGGAAATGAGCCAAAGTGTTCTGATGCGCAAGGTTTGTACCTTGTCCGGGCATCACCGCACGCGCAAAGCCATATTTGAGTTTGATAAGCTGATCCGCAGTATTTACACGCTTCGCTACTTACGAGACCCTCAATTGCAGCGTGATGTTCACCGTTCGGAAAATCGCATCGAGTCATACCACCAGTTACGCTCGACCATCGCCCAGGTGAACGGCAAAAAGGAACTGACTGGGCGCACTGATCTGGATGTGGCTGTCAGCAACCACTGCGGTCGCTTGATCGCTAATGTTGTGATTGCATACAACTCCATTCTGCTGTCAGGGGTTCTGGGGCGATATCTGACCACTGGCAATGAAAAAGCGCTGGACTTGCTCCGGCGAATTTCGCCTGCGGCGTGGCAGCACCTGCATTTTCTTGGGCACTACGCATTCCGCGATAAGCAGAATCCGATTGACTTGGAGGCCATTTTGGCGGGAATTGACTGGCACTAATCGCCCATTTAGGCGTTTTGGACAAATTCCGCCGGTTTGGGCTTACACCCCCTCCATGACCTGTAATAGCTCGCGGCCAGATTCATACTCGTGAAGATGTAGATACACCAACGCTTTCAAATGATGCTCAAAGGTAAACGTCATGGGTCTGTTGCTCCTTGATACCAGTGGGGTTACCAAAGATACCGCATCAAGGGCAGGTTTGAACAGCCGCACAAACGAAAATGGTGCATTGAGCTTCGTAAAGGGGTTTAGTTGTCGCGGCATCCATAACTCCAATAACATCAAGTAGTTATGTAATTGCGCCGCCCAAATTTTCTCTTAAAAGTCAAGACTAAAAATGCAGCAACCAGCTATTATTATTCGTATTTTAAAGAACACTCCGGCTAAAGCAATTTTCTAACCGGACACTGCTGACAAAATCTTTAAAACCTCTTCACCGCCTGAAAATACACTGTCGGCTGATTAATTTCACTCTGTCCGGTGGCCGTGCCGGCAGTACGCCAGGCGACAGTGGTTCTGATATTAAAGCTGTCGGCATCAAACCAACTAACACCAAAACCGACACCGGTGAGGTTTCGGGTATTATCAGACGCAATCGGTTCATCGTGCAGCACGGCGTAGCCATGGTCAACAAACGCGGCCAGCTGTAGGTTGCCGGGAAGTGGCCCAAGGCTGCCGATGAGGTAGCGCAGTTCTGCGGTGTAAACCAGCCCCATGTCGCAACTTGCTTCGCTGACCGGGAAGGCCCGCACGCCGCTTGGGCCACCAAGGGAGAACTGCTCAGCGCTATCAAGATTGGTGCTGGCCCACTGGCCATTGATGCCGGTGTAAAAGGAGAAGGTTTTGTACAAGTTCTGGTTACGGGACAGGCTCATGGCCAGCTTGTTGTAGCCGCTATCGGTGTGCAGGCCGGTGGTGGATTGGTCGTTTGTTTTCGTTGTTGCGTCATCGATACCGACAAAACCGCCGCTGTAGGTGAGGGAGAAGGAGGTTGAGCCGCCACCCAGAAGGGTGTCCATCTGTACGCCGCTGATTCCTGCTTGCCCGGTGGTTGTGTGGCGCTGGTTTTTCAGGTTGGCGCTGGCGGTACGGTCATCCAGCAGTTTCCCTTCTCCAGCCAGGGATAGGTTGAGGATCATGTTTCTGGAGCGCAGCAGTGGCTGGGTGATGGTGAGGGTGAAGTCATGGGCGTCACCGCTGGCGTCCAGTGCTTTGAATGATCTGCCCAGCTGGTAGGTGACAAAGCCGTAGTTGAAGCCGACTTTGGTGCCACTTCCCGAGACGGGCAGACTGTAGCCGGTTTGGACTGACTGGGTGTCGCCGCTGAAAGAGGTTTGTGCCCGCAGGGTGAACTGGTCACCCAGGTGCAGCGGCGAGTACAGTTCGAGGGTGGAGCCAATGCGGTAGTAGCCGGTTGAGTAGCTGCCGTGGTTGTCGGTGTCTATGGAGAGACTGTAGGGTTTTCCTTCGCTGACTTCCAGCACCCCTTTGGTGGCTCCCGGCTTTGTGCCCGGTTCCAGAAGGATGCGTGAGCTGATGCCGGGGATTTCGTTGATCCGCATCACCAAGTCGCTCAGTGATCCTTCATCAGCCGGTTTGCCGGTAGGTATGCGATCAATATAACGTTGCAGCACTGAGCGTGGCGTGCGTGTTTCTGGTGGTTTTGTCTCCAGTCGTACCCCTTCCAGAATTCCTTCGATAATCTCTATTGCAATCGGTGCATCCGGCTTGATGGTCTGGGGGGGGATAATGGCTGAGGCCAGAAAGTACCCTTTGCCGCGATAGGCGGCGGTAATTTCGGCGGCGGCGCTGTTCAACTCGGCAAGTGACAGTTCTTTGCCGATGGAGTCGGACAGCAGTGCGGTGAGTTCTACGTTGGTAAAAACCGTGTTGCCGGTGAAGGTGAAGCCGGCTACCTTGACTCTGGCACCAGAAGGTACGGTCACTGCCTTTTGTTGCGGTGGGGTTATTTTTGGTGGCTCCTGCTGCGGCTTCAGGGTTGGCGGTGGAGTACTTTCCCGCAGCAGTTGCCCGGCATTGGGGACGTCGGCGGCAATGGCAAAATTGGCGGTAAGCACTGAACCTATGAAAAATGATTTCGCTAGTAGGGACATGTGTAACGGCTCCTTGAGTGATTTCATTACAGATGGATATGCTAACCTCTCCCCGCTCTCCTTGTCAGGAGAGTGTTATAAACTCCCCACCTGACAGGGGGGGAGTTAGGGAGGTTGGTTCTATTACTTCACGACCTTGACCTTTAGCTTTGTTCTCGCTTCGCCGCCAAACTGGTCATTGGCAATGACAACGATTTCGTATTCTCCAGTCATTCCTTGCGGAGGAATCCCTATAATCACCTTTTTGACAGGATCGTATGACATCCAGGCCGGCAACGGCAAGCCATCGGCCATGCGCACGGTGAGCAGGATGGTTGCCTTGGCATCACTATGGCTGAAGGTGTCCTGTGGAATCGGATAGATAAAGGCCGTGGCTTCCACCATGGTCACGGCCATAGGTTTGGCCTCAACGAAACTGCCTGACACAAAACCTCCGCCACCGGGTGTATCAGTTGCCTGACTGGATGTTGTTGCCGGTGGCTGCACCGGTTGAGCGGCGATTACCGGCAGCGGCGGTGGTGTCACAGGAGCTAACTCCGGCACATTTACCGGTGGCGGTGTCTGCATCCGTTCGGGAATCTGCTCCACTGGTGGTGTCTGCACTGGTGCCGGAGTCACTGTCAGGCTGCCGTTGTTGTAGGTGATGGTGTAGTTGCCACTGGCAAAGGTGCCGCCGGTGGCGTTGCTTGGCGTGATGCTGTACGGGCTGCCTGAAACGGCTGCGATGCCGCTTGTACCGGCGCTTG
>CAIYDX010000154.1 GCA_903925005.1 uncultured Geobacteraceae bacterium | reverse complement strand
TCCTTTGTCGCCGGAATACCGACGATGCTCCAACGGATGCTGTTAATTCCGGCATGGAAAAACTGACTCAAACCATGAAGACAAACGCGTTACCACCGATTATGTCGGTGCGAAAGTTGAGTATATAATATGGTAAAAGCGATAACAGATTAGAATATGGCTCTTTTATACCAAGGTTAATTTATCTGCTAGTTCACTGACTGGTTGTGATTAACAGGAAAACGCGAAGAGATTTATGTTTAAATAATAATATAAAATTACAAATATATTAATTATTCTGATGAAAAGACCGATAGGCTAAGTGTGGGTAAATACTTATCAGGAGGTGTTTTCAATGTCAGCCAGCATTAATGTTAATGGCCATAATAACGCAACGGATAACAATGCGCGAATATACCAGCAGAGCAGTACCGTCCAATCAAGCGCCGCTATTGTGAATTCCGGCGGCAAACAAATTCCCGCTGCAAATATTGAAAGTAATAAGAACCCTGATCAGGTCATGAATCATGTTGTTGAGTCATATAATGAGCACGGCAAGGTGCGCATAAAATTTGTGGACAGTAAAAACAATGTCGTTTATCAATTTCCGACTGAGATGATGGCTAAAGTGGAAGATCAGATGAACAAGCCGGGTACATCAACTGACATTAAAGGCTAACTGTCTTCTTGCAGACGTAACGGCAAATAACAATTCCATGCGTACCGCGTATTGGGCATGGGGCTGATTCCAGCCAACCCTGTTGGTTCCCGATAAACAAGGCATTTCGGTTTAGTATTTATTAAGTCACCTACCCACCGCTCACAAAGCCCTCGACAAGCGCTGCAACATTGAGAATCTGTTCAATCAGGTCAGTCCGTACCAAACTCGGGCGCGTTACCTTGCCAAAGCTGATTACCGGACAAGTTCATAAAAAAAGCCGGCCACGTTAGGGGCCAGCTTCTTAAATTGTGCTGTATTTTAATTTAACTAAAGCTAATAATGAAAATAGCTTTAAGCATTTACCGTTTCTACAGCCCTTTTAAATTCTTGCCTGCAGAGAATTTTCCGCTTTTGGAAGCGGCAATCTGAAGCTCTTTACCTGTCTGTGGGTTGCGGCCGGTGCGGGCAGCCCGCTGTGCTACGCTGAATGACCCAAAGCCAGGGAAAACTATCTTATCTCCTGCAATAAGAACCTCTACTACCGTACCGGTGAATGCATCGACAGCCTCGGCTGCCGCAGCTTTGGTAAGTCCAGTTTTTTCTGCAACCGATGTAACGAATTCTGCTTTTGTCATAATTCCCCCTTGATGTTGTTTTGAGCGCTGTTGGCGCACTGAGCAACTTTGATACGTCTCATAGAATGTCCTAAATGTCTACTCAAATTTGTCACGGCATACTTGCAGTTAACCAATGGTGTCTGGGATAAGTATGTTAATGAAATAGTCTGATTTTAAAGAGTTCGGAAGTGTCTTTTGGTTTACTACTGCGTGCTTCCCAAACATTGGAGTCATTTTTATTGACCATACTGGACGAGCAACAGTATATTTGTATCAAGAAATTGAAATACAATTCGCAAGACATCATTTATATGAACATTTAAACTTTGGAGAGGGAATTAATTATTATGAATTGTACTATCGAGCAATTTGAGGACGTTGTAGCTAAATTCAAATATTTTGCAGAATCGGTGAATATCGAACTTTCATCCGATGCCGAGGGCCTAAGGCAGGAATTGATTGTGGTCTGCTCGGAATTGCTGGTATCCGTCAGAGAAGAGATCCAGGCGGGCGCGGATTCAATTATATAAATGTGTAATTTTAAGAAAAATCCATATTTACTCCACAATTATCGACTACTATAAAACGAGGTGGAGTTAGCTTAAAATAGTCGGATATGACTGGTACATGGTAGCGTTTATGATTGGGAGAATCGTATGAAAAAACTGGTTTCTGTTTCTTTGGTTGTTGTCTTAATGTTGTTGATAAATGCTGTGCCGGGATTTGCCTGGCGCGAGAGGGTTTATGTAGGTCCTGTATGGAGTCCATACCCATATTACGCCCGGCCTTATTATTATCCGCCGGAGGTGGTCGAGCAACCGGTTATTATCCAACAACGCGCCCCGGATGTGTATATTCAGCCAGCTCCGCCGCCTGCACAGCAAACAGCGGAACCGGTGTACTGGTATTACTGTCAAGACCCGCAAGGCTATTATCCGTATGTCAAGCAGTGTCTTAAAGGGTGGATGAAAGTTGTTCCAACTCCACCGGCGCTGCAATCGGCACCAAAGTGAAAGGAGCGACGACTGACATGGAATATATGAAACGAGCAATATTGTTTGTGCTTATGCTGGCAGTGGCAGGTTGCGCAACGGCAATGCCGCAAGGCCCCAGCGTGATGGTGCTGCCGGCTCAGAACAAGCCTTTTTCCCAATTTCAGGAAGAAGATGCAAACTGTCGTAAATGGGCTGAAAGATTGATAGGCGTTTCGCCGGCGGAAGTCCAGAACCAGAGCGCCGTCAGCGGTGCCGCGGTCGGCACAGTAGCCGGAGCGGGAATAGGGGCATTGTTGGGATCCGCCAGTGGTCATATGGGCGCCGGCGGGGCCATTGGAGCCGGTATGGGATTGCTGATGGGAAGCGCAATGGGTTCCGAGTCCGGCCGGGTGTCTGGTCGTGAAGCACAGCGCCGCTACGACATCGCCTATGCGCAATGCATGGTCTCATATGGTAATCAGGTGGGTAACCAGGGTGCCAACAGATCGCCGGAATATTATCATCGGCGTCGTGTGATCGTAGTGCCGGCGGAGCAGCCCCCGGTATATTACGCACCTTCACCGCCGGTGTATATGCCGGCTCCGCCGACTGGAGCGATGCCGATGCCCCCGGCAAATTCTGATTATCCACCGCCGAACACACTGCCGCCCGGCAAATAGCGGCATTAATAGCAAAAAAATAGACGGCCTCCCAAACTAAATATGGGGGGCCGTTTGATTTTTGTCGTTTTTATAGAACTGATATACATCAAGTGGGCAAAATTTGGATTAGTGATGTATTAATCTACTCGATGCAAACACGCTGATGTATTAAATTATCTCCGGTTGCCCTTTCCAGCTCATCTGATAATATTGTTATTTAAGACAGGTCAAAGACACCGCGAGGACAGCATGCCTGAAAACGACACTCTGCCGAATACCGGCATTTCGCTTTTATACATCGAAGACGATGCGGCGACCCGAAAGCAGGTATCACGGGTTCTTGCTGCTCGAGGTTACCGTATGGCCGTCGCGGAAGACGGTGAGCAGGGGCTTGAGCTCTATCGGGAACAGGCTCCGGACATTGTTCTCACCGACATCATGATGCCACGAATGAACGGCCTGGAAATGGCCAGAGCGATTCGTGTCCTGTCACCGGAGATCCAGATTGTCTGTATGACCGCCTTTAACGACACCAAATATCTTATCGAGGCCATCGATATCGGCGTTAATCAGTTTGTCCTTAAACCGGTTGAATTCCATCGGCTGTTTACTGCTCTGGACCGTTGCCGGGAAATGGTCGAACTCCGAAAAAGGAAAGAGATGTTGGAAACGGAAAATCAGCGTACCAAAAAGAATGAAGCCATTGCGATACTTGCTGGTGGAATGGCACATGATTTCAACAATCTACTGCAGGTTATTCTGGGTTACGTCTCACTGGCCCGAATGAATGCGGAGTCGGGGAGCAAAGCCGAATCGTTGCTGGCTATTGCCGAACAATCATCCGAGGTAGCCAGAGAGCTTGGCAGGCGGCTGTTGACCTTTGCCAAGGGGGGGGATGCGCATATGAAACCGGCGCAACTCGGACCGTATATCAGGAAAGGCATCGGGGCCGAGCTGAAGCGGTGCCCCTGCATTAAGTCGGTCATCGATCTGCCTGATAACCTCCCGCCTGTAATGCTCGACACCGATCAAATAGAGCAGGTAGCAGCCAATTTGGTTATCAATGCCAGCGAAGCTATGCCGGCTGGCGGCTCACTGCATGTGTCGGCATCAACAGCACCTCTCACTGCGGAAAACGAACTTGGACTCCCTCCCGGTGAATACCTGCACGTTCTATTCGAGGATACTGGAATCGGCATCACGCCTGAAAACCTGCCGAAGATATTTGATCCCTATTTCACCACTAAAGAGATGGGGAGCCAAAAAGGGATGGGACTCGGCCTGGCGCTATGTTATTCTATCATCAAGCACCATAAGGGGCATATATTTGCTGAATCGGAACCGGGTAAGGGAACTCGTGTCCATATATACCTGCCGGTACGCCGATTTCGGTAAACCGCGGACGAAATAAAATACGGATAAAAGCAGACCCGAGGTTTTGTGGAAAAGGCGCCGATAATCGAGAAAATCAAGAAGTTGCTGGCTCTGGCCGATTCCAGCAATGAACATGAGGCTGCACTGGCTGCCGGCCATGCGCAGCGTTTGCTGTCGGAGCATAATCTGGCCATGGCCGACATAGAAGCGGCTCACAAGCCGGATAGAGCCGACAAGGTGGAAACCTCAGTATCAAAAAGTTTGCCGAAGTGGCTGCGTCACCTGAGTGCCGGCGTTAGCAGTGCCTTTGACTGCCAGGCTATTCACCATCCCGCTACTGGCAAAATGACTTTTATCGGCGTGGGCGCCGATGTGCATATCGCCGTCTATACCTTTACCTACCTGGACCGAACCGTCAGAAGACTCTGCAGTGCCTATATGAAGAACCACGTCAGCAGCACTGTTGCCAATCGCCATCGCGAGCTGATGCGCCAATCCTATTATCTGGGAGCTGTGTCCACGATCACTGCCCGTTTAAAAGAGCAGAAGGCGCAGACTCCGGTCACAATCGGCGCTCTGGTTCCGGTCAAGGAAGGGCTGATCAGGCAGGCGATGCACGAGATCGGCAATGTGAGGACTATGCACAGTCGCAGGAGTTACGTCAATACTGATGCCTACACAAAAGGGAAGACGGATGGCAAGCTGGTGGGCTTCCACCATGGGATCGCCGCTAATGCTTCCTCCCCGCAGAGAATCATCCGCTGAAACTCCCGAATGAATATTGTTACAGTAACGGAAGACTAAAGTACATATTAAGTGGAAAATCTTATTAGCATGTATTATATTGCCACGAATTTCGCTTGACCTGACAATATGAAATAAACAAACTCTGCCTTCAATGAAGTTTCAACACAGCACTAAAATCAGCTGATATTGAGATTGCCAATATTCTGATCTGGTATTTAATGCCAGTAATTCTATTAAGTTGAAAGGATGTGTTGCCATGCCTAACATCATTGTAGCCCTGTTTACGATCATAGTCCTTTACGGAGCGGCAACTCCAACCAACTCATTTGCCCTCACCTGCGGTTCCTGGAAGGATGCCGAAAAGTCGATCCGTTCATGGTGGTCCGCCGCCTATCCAAAGGAGGCGATCCTTTCTATCGTGCAGAATGGCCCTCCGGAAACCTACAGCAAGGTCAAGTCCACCAACCAGAAAAAGATCGACGAGTATGGCAATGAATGGGAATATTTCCAAAAAAATCCCTACTGCAGCATTCCCGCCAAGGTAAAGGTACAACAAAGCTCCAGCCAGCGTATCTTCAACGTTTCGGCCGTCTTCAAAGTCTCCGGCAAGAAATTCACTTTTGACGATGTTGCAACGGGCAGTTCCGAGGCGGTGCTGGCGCCGGGTCAGGCGGAGGCGCCGGACAAGGAGGTAATCAAGACGCTGATCACGGAAAAGGTCGCATCCAGTATTCCACCTGATCTTCAGGCCAACATAAAGGTTGATAAGGTCATGATATCTCCACGCAATGTGCGGGATATGGGGAACGGTCAGTCGGCCTATAGTATGAGTTCCGCGGATCTGTATCTGGTTGAAGACGGCGTAAACAAGAAGAAATGCGAAATCGGCCCCGTTACACTGTACAAGGGCGAGGAAAATAACATGCGCCTGGATGCCGGTGGGCCTTGGAAAATACAATTTATGAAAAGTGTTCCTTCAAACTGTGTTGACTTAAAGTATTTTTCTAAAGTATACAACTTCGCGAACCATATCGTAGAGAAGGCGCCGCCGGCTGTTGATGCTTCATGGATGAAAGATGTTATCGGTGTATATAAGGGCGATATCCAGGGTGATGTATATAACGCAGTGACGACCATCTTCACCATGGGCAATGATGGCAAGATGTCTGGAACTTTCGATTACACTGAACGCAAAAAGCATATTACCGGTACAATTTCGGACTGCATGGCCACGAAAATAAATGAGGCCAAATGCAAATGGCAGGATCAAGAAGACAAGGGAGAGCTCAGATTCTTTTTTGCCAAAAATCATTCGTCTTTTACAGGCCGCTGGTGGGATAAAGTTGAAAACAGAAGTAACAACTGGGATGGCAAGAAAACATCCGATACCGTGCCCAGCTCTATGAGTAGAGCAAATTCATCCGATGATGCGCCAGCTCCAGTGCTTAACAAAATGATGAAAGGATTTGGATTTTAGTTGAAAATTTCCGTAAAGCGATCTCCGGAAAACGTTCTTGATGTTAAGCCTGATGAAGTTTTTATGAAAACCGATGTTGAAATAGTTGGGGAAATAGGTTATACAGTTAAGTTCCACGGAGAGGTGTCCGAGTGGTCGATGGTGCCTGACTCGAAATCAGGTGTACGGCAACGTACCTAGGGTTCGAATCCCTACCTCTCCGCCACAAAAACAATGGGTTACAGCGACAAGCTGTAGCCCTTTTGTTTTAAAGCTGAAAAGCGTGAACGTATGCGTGAACGTTGTAAGTGCTGCTACCGGTGAAATATTGTGAAATACTCCGCAAGACAACTTCCATTTGCAGCAAGCTTCTCATAGTGCCTTGATGAAATTCATACGTCAGCTTTATCTCTAGTGGGAGCCGGAGTCTCCGTAGCTTTACACTTCGTTTCCACTGGAGTTGGAGCGGATTCTTGCGTAGTAGGTGATGCAGTTGTCTCTGTCGGGACTGCATCAATTGACACAACTTCAGTTGCAACTCCAGTTCCTGCAGCTGTGTCGCATTCTGAGTTAGTAGGCTCTGTTTTTGCACCGTAGCCGTCACCGTACCATCCAGCACCTTTGAGGCTGAATGAGGCTGCAGACACCATTTTACGGACGGTCCCGCCACATTTAGGGCATCGGTCAGCGGGTGGGTCTGAGAACTCCTGACGAAGATCAAATTGAATGTTACAGACATTACAGCGATATTCGTAAACTGGCATTTACTCATCCTTAACAATCAGTTACTTGGTCAGTGTACCAATATAATTTAGAAGTGCTGCTGAATTATTTCGGATGCAGAATTAATAATATCACTTTAGTGATCGAAATACACTTTCCAGCGACATGCATCTACCGAGTTTTCATTGACATCACTGGCTTTCATCATAACAAACCGTGGTAAAATTGAACCGCTATCCTCATTTATTGCATCGCGAAGGTACAGTGGCAATAAATTACTATCTATTTTAAACCTAGAATCCCAAGTAATTTGCTCTAGATCAACTTTAATAAGCTTATCATTTTGTGCGCGCCTATAACTAATGGCAGGCATCAGATATGATGACTTTGAGATAATCGCCTCATATTTTTTTACAACATCCACATAATTTGTTAATTCTGTTTTGATAGTATCTTTAAAAGTTAATTTGTCTCCAAAAACATTATCGCATTTTTGAAGCTCATATCCTACAACCTCATCCTTCTGATAAATATATTTTGTGACGATACCACTACATGAGGCTGTTTCAATTCCATCATCTGATA
>CAIYDX010000153.1 GCA_903925005.1 uncultured Geobacteraceae bacterium | reverse complement strand
GTGCCGTCCGAGCCGAGGCCGAAGAACATCGCTTCGTAGGTGCCTTCCATGGCGGTGCGGAAGCTGGTGTTGTAGTCAAGGCTGCAGTTGGTTACGTCTTCTTTGATGCCAACGACGAAGTGGTTTTTCGGTTTGGCTTTTTTGAGGTTGTCCAGCACCGATTTGGCCATGGCCGGGGTGAATTCCTTGGAACCTAAGCCGTAACGGCCGCCGACGATGGTCGGATACCCTTTGAAGCTGAATTTGCCGGCGGACATCGCTTCGCCGATGGCGGTGCGTACATCGAGGTAGAGCGGCTCGCCCAGTGAGCCTGGCTCCTTGGTGCGGTCGAGAACGGCGATGCTTTTGACGGTTTTCGGGAGCGCCTTGATGAAGGCGTCCAGCGGGAAAGGGCGATAGAGGTGAATCTTGACGACGCCGACTTTCTCCCCTTTTTTATTGAGCGTATCAACGGTTTCCTGGATGGTATCGGCTCCGGAACCCATGATGACGACAATCCGTTCGGCATCCTTGGCGCCATGATAGTCAACCAGCTTGTATTTGCGGCCGGTGAGTTTTGCAAATTTGTTCATCTCTTCCTGAACGATGTTGATGCACGGCGGGTAATACGCGTTGACCGTTTCACGACCCTGGAAGTAGACGTCCGGGTTCTGGGCGGTGCCGCGCATGACCGGGCGATCGGGGGAGAGGCCGCGGCTACGGTGGGCGTTGACCAGATCGGTGTCGATCATCGCACGCATGTCGTCGTAGGTCAGCTCTTCGACTTTCTGGACTTCGTGCGAGGTACGGAAGCCGTCGAAGAAGTGCAGGAACGGTACCCGGCTGCGCAGCGTGGCGGCCTGGGATATCAGGGCAAAGTCCATGACTTCCTGGACGTTGTTGGAGCAGAGCATGGCCCAGCCGGTGGAACGGCAGGACATCACGTCGGAGTGGTCGCCGAAGATGTTCAGAGCGGCAGCAGAGATGGCGCGGGCCGATACGTGAAAGACCGTGGAGGTCAGTTCGCCGGCGATCTTGTACATGTTCGGGATCATCAGCAGCAGACCCTGGCTGGCGGTGAAGGTGGTGGTCATGGCCCCCGCCTGCAGTGCGCCATGCACGGCGCCGGAAGCACCCCCTTCCGACTGGAGTTCGGCCACCAGCGGCACGGTGCCCCAGATGTTCTTCTCGCCGGCGGCGCTCTTGGCGTCGGAGATCTCTCCCATAACCGACGATGGGGTGATCGGATAGATCGCGATTACCTCGTTGGTGGCGTGCGCCACGTGGGCGGCGGCGGTATTGCCGTCAATGGTTACCATTTTTCTGCTCATGTACTACCTCCTCTGTGGGATGTGTGCTTGCTCTCTATAATTCGTTGCGGCCCTGCAAAGCCCATTGCACCGTGGCCGCATCAACAAATTCAATATCGCTCCCGAGCGGGATGCCGTGCGCCAGACGGCTGACTTTTACTCCGATAGGCTTAAGTATCCTGGCCAGATAAAGCGCCGTAGCTTCACCTTCAACGGTGAAATTTGTGGCAATTACCACTTCGTGAACCGAACTTGCTTCGATACGCTTCAGAAGCTCGGCGATCCTCAGATTGGCCGGTCCGATACCGGACAGTGGCGAGATCACCCCTTCCAGGACATGATAAGTGCCTTGATAGGCGTTGCTCCTCTCCAGAGCCATCAAATCCTGAGAGTTTTCCACCACGCAGATAATGCCGGAATCGCGGCTGCCGGAGCAGATGGGACAAGTGTCGGCCTCGGTAATGGCAAAGCAGATCGAACAGGGGCGCACCCGGTCTCGAACCTCACAAAGCGATTCCGACAAGGCAGTCAGGTTCCGGGGCGATTTAAGAAGATGAAATGCGAGGCGGAGTGCGGTTCGTTCACCGATCCCCGGTAACTTCTTCAGTTCTCCCACTAAACGCATTAACGAAGATGATTTTGTTATCATAAAATCCGGCACAAATAAAACATTTTTTTAGCATTACAGTACGACTAAAAAAGGCCGGGAATGCTCATACCGCCGGTAATTTTGGACATTTCATCACCCATCTCGGCATGAACTTTCTTCAGAGCCTCGTTTGCGGCAGTGATCACAAGGTCCTGCAACATTTCTACGTCATTCGGGTCAACCGCTTCTTTTTTTATTTCCAGTGAAAGTATTTCGTTCTTGCCGTTCACCGTAATCGTTACGGCTCCGCCACCGGAAGTCGCCACGGCCGTTTTCAAGCTGGCCTCTTCCTGCAACCTGGCCATCTTCTGTTGAATCATCTGAGCCTGTTTCATGATATTTGCTAATCCCTTTGACATCTTTTCCCCCTCTATTTTCGTAATGCCGATGATACTGTCCGGAATTGCTAGAATTCACGCACGTCGGTAACTGTGCAGCCGAACACCCGCTCTGCCTCTTTGACCACCGGGTGATTTTCAACCTCCTGCTTCAACTCGACAAGGCGCTGTTCGGCATCACTCTTTTTTTTTTCGGCCAATGACAGAGGAGCATCGGTAAAGCCGGTTTCAATCGATTTAATTTTGATTATGGTACTTCCTCCGGCAAAGTCGGCAGCCAGTTTTTGCACATCGGAGATAAAATCAGCGTCTTGTGCCGCGGTCAGATAGTAACTGCCGGCGGGAAAACCGATTTCAATCAGCCCGTTTTCCTGCTTGAGCGGGCTGCCATGTTCAAGCACCGATCCGAGCTGACGATCCTTTTCATTGACAAAAGCTACAAAACGCCCCCAGTCGGCGTGCCCTCCGGCAGAGCCGGACGGCGGTGCGGCGGAGGCAGGCTCTGATGGAGCGGTACGAGCAGTGGGAGCGTGCGATTCCACATGCTGAGACACGGGAGCAGAAACGGCTCTGGAGGCCTCCCATGGCAGCGACGGTGTATGAACCGATGCAGTTTCCAGAGCTTTTATTTTTTCAATCAACTCCTGAATCGGAACCAGCGGAGCCAGCAGCGCGGCTTTTAAAAGCGCCATCTCCACAATCAGACGCGGAAAACTGGCATACGCCATTTCGGATTCGGCCTTTATGAGGAGCGTCAGGCGGCGCTGGATGTCCAATGCGCTTATATGGAGCGACTGTTTGTGCAGTTCATCGAGTTCAGCTGCTGTCAGGTCAAGGATCTCTTCCGGTTTTTTGACCGAGCGGATCACCAGCAGATTGCGAAAGTGTTCAATCAGTTCCTGGCAGAACTGACGCATGTTATACCCGACGAGATCAACCTGTTTGACTCCCGCCAGTACTCTCTGTGTATCTCCTTCGAAGACCGCCGCTGAAATATCCGCCAGCAACCGCCGATCGATGGTTCCCAGCAGGGCGCCGACATCCTCGTCGCTGACGCTGTTACCGCAGAATGCCAGCACCTGATCAAACGCGGTCAAGGAATCGCGCATGCTGCCGTCGCCTTTGCGGGCAATCAATGTCAACGAAGTATCGGTAATGACCACCGACTCTTTCTCGGCAATTTCACGCAGTCGTGCAATGATTTTTGCAACTGTTACCCGCTTGAAGTCGAAACGCTGGCAGCGCGAAAGAATGGTTACCGGCAGCTTGTGCGGTTCCGTGGTAGCAAAGATGAATTTGACATGCTCCGGCGGCTCTTCAAGAGTCTTCAAGAGAGCATTGAAAGCGTTGGTGGAGAGCATATGAACTTCATCGATAATGATGATCCGGTAACGGCTATGGGAAGGGAGATACTTGATGTTGTCGCGCAGGTCGCGGACATCGTCCACACCGTTATTGGAGGCGCCGTCAATCTCGAATACATCGGTCGAGGTGCCTTTGGTGATCTCGATGCACTGCGGGCAAACGTTGCACGGCTCGTGAGTCACCCCTCTTTCGCAGTTGAGGGTTTTGGCCATGATCCGGGCGGTACTGGTTTTACCGACACCGCGGGCACCGGTAAACAGGAAAGCATGGGCAACCCGCCCAGAATCGATGGCATTCTGCAGCGTACGACTGACATGCTCCTGGCCGGCCAACTCGGAAAAACTTTGGGGGCGGTATTTCCTTGCCAGGACTTCATAGTGCGTGTCGTTGGACAAGAGACTAACCTCGCAGATAACCTGACTCTCCACGTGTTGATTGGAGAGCGGCATGTGGTTCAGGGGAATGTGGAAGGAAAAAGGTTACAAACGCAGATGATAGCCGGGTTTACCCGCGGCACACAGCAGAAGCCGCTGCCGTTGCTTCCTTCCGGACCTGGCGGAGTTCACGGCGTGCCGTTGCGCGAGGCCCGGCTATCATCTCCGTCTGCAAACAGACTAATTTAGTAAAAATATGTTGCTGTTACTAAAACACCATAAATATCTATGGGCGCGATAGCGAGTTGTATTATTTAGCATAAGGAGAGTTTTTGGGCAAGTATAAATACCGGAGGTTCCGCAGAACGGTTGCACTGTCATTAAGCAGAATGATTTTGCGGCGAAGCCGGGAAATTGACGTTGGGGACGACATGCAGGCTTCAGTGAGCAGTTCCAAAATTTCGCGAACTATGCTATGTATTTGCCGGCAGAAATGGTTTCTTTTGCATTCTGCTTTGGTCAGGCATTTCAATTTTGAATGTTTTGGAGAAATAATGGCGTTAATTGCTTGTACGGAGTGTGGTCATCGCATATCATCACTGGCACGTTTCTGCCCAAAATGTAACCATACGAGAAGCAATCTCACGAAAAAAGCGGAACCTCTTAACAATGATTATTATAGTAGCGTTGCCACTACCGAAGAGCTGCTCCAGCATGAATTCAAACCATCAATAGACGAAATGGTCATTTTGGAAGGGAGTACGTTTCTTATACGGAACATTTTTAACGTATCTGACTGTTATGCATACCTTACTTCAAAAAGATACACATTGTGCGACGCTTCGGGGAAGAACATTATTTTCCAGATAAGCAGTAATGGTTTTGCTTCCGTTGAAGATGTCCGACATCTTTTTTTAAGGAAAATAATCATAAATACTGTTTCCGGGGAAACGTATCAGGTCAAGTGCCAACCGCATTACACATGGTTCAGCGCGTTACTCGATCCTCAAGGGCATGCAAATACTGCGAGAAAAAAGAACATCAACCCGTCATCCGAAAATACCGACACCATTGGTTGGTATTACGAAGATGCCGGGGTAAAGGTTGGTCCCATTCCGGAAAATGACATGATCCAGCTCATACGGAATAATCATACCATCTTCCGGAATACCAACGTATGGAACGAATACTTGCCCATATGGAAACGAGCCGATGAGACCCTGCTGGCATTTTATTTCAGCGACTCTTCCGCATTCAGAGTCGTCCCGACGAGAACAAAGAAGATTTTACGTATGTTTAGTCTGATAGCAAAATACTTGTAGCATGTTACAATTATAACCGGTCCGGTTATGAAATGGCTGACAAACCGGTGCTGAATCGGGGGATTAAATGGCGGAAATTGTCTGTATTGAATGCAAGTCGAGTGTTTCCGACGAATCCGGATATTGCCCGGAGTGCGGTTATCCCTTTGACACCGTACAACCTGATCAGAATAGTGTTGTTGCCGATGATTCGGGCAGTGTTGTTGCTAATGCTGCAGAGAGTGTTGTTGCCAATGTTGCAGAGAGCGTTGCTGACGATGCAGGCAGTGTTGTTGCAGATGATGCGGAAAGCGCTGTTGCCGACAAGACAGAAAGCGTTACTGCCGCCGATGCGAACAGCGCACCGCCGAACACTATTGTTACGACACCAATGGACATAATTCTGGGGTCATTGAATTCGGTCGGGATGGAAATAAAAGAGCTGCGAAGCAAGGTTAATGAAATAAAGCAGGATGTGAATTCCCGCATAACATCATCGGAAGAAAGTACACAGAATATGCTGACTGCGATTGCCGGCAAACTGGATGCAATAGTCGCGGCAAATAGCGCCAGAGAGAAGGCGGCTCAGACAGAACCACCTAAAAAAACAAAGAAGGAGCTGCTGGCTGTTTTCTACAAAACGCTCAATTCACCAAACAGCATGTTTGAGTACATGTTTTATATATGCCTCGTACAAATAGTCTTTGTCATAGTAAATTTGTTTTTGGTTGCCTATATCGTCACGCTGGTAAGAGAATAAGCGAAAGCCAACTATATTCAGGTTCGCCTCCGTTCGGGCAATAAAAAAGCCCCCGTTTTCTCGGGGGCTTTGGATGTTAATTACCTCTGCCTAGTATTTAACTGGCGGAGAGAGAGGCCATCGAACTCTAACAATAACATGCTATAATAAAAAACATTTATATAACTGCCAGAGCTTATCTACCCTTAAAACTACCACATAAATATTTGTATAATAAATATCAAGCCTCAAGCCTTTGTTTGGTTACACCATTGCAGAAGTTATCCACCCGGCCAGGCTTGACCTGACAAGAGATTGATTATCGGAAGTCAGCAACTGACTGATCCACTGCCGGCATATAAACGGCTTGGCCGCTGGGATAACCAGCGGCCAAGCTCGGTAATGCTCGGCGCCTCTAATAAATCATTCCCGTATTGCATGTGCGGCGCCGCTGCATGCGGCAGGGTGGCCCCTGCCGCAACAAGAGATTATTTCTGATGACATGTATATTTTTAGTGTCAAGCTATTTTTCCGTCAATAAGTGCCCTGGCCGGGACCTTGCTGAAACGGGATTCGGACTCGCGACCCTAGGCTTCGGAGTCCTATTTATGGACAATCAAAGCGTAACTTTATGCAGCAAATCACTGCCATTTCATAGCTTTCTCCGGTGATGTCATTAATATCACGGCGATTTGATAGTATCCTATAACTTGGTAATACATACCATGTTACAGCTCAATTGCACCAACACATTGCTATATTGCCCAAATGGGCTAAATCCAATATTGTAATTGTCGATTGCAAAATATTTACTGTCCGAACACCTCTTCTGAGCAGCCTCTTTTGCACTATCGAATAAACTGCTGGCTGTATCTTCAACTAAATCAGGCATACTTTTGCCGATACCAGTCGTTCCTGAATTTGTATAGATTTGCACATAGTTAATTACAGCTTTAGGATAATACAACTGTGTACTGCCCTTATACGTACCTACAAAGATCGGTTTACTGCCATTCTCAGCAGCGTACAGATTGCTAGAGCCAATAATCATAAAAATCATGATAAACAGAAATTTAGACATTTTTTTTATCTCCATACTCTCAATTTATATCCGATTAGCGCTATGCTTCAGTCAGTCGCAACCACTTATCTCACCTCTTTGAGGAGTTTTCTATGGTCGGCAATATCGGTTTTTTGGGCATGCTACTCTTCATGTGATTGGATTCTGTAATCCTTCACTTTGGTGTGTATTGTCTTGTAATCTATGTGCAGGATTCGGGCTGCTTTTGCTTTGTTCCCTCCGGTATGCTTCAGGACCTGAGCGATAACCTCCCGCTCAATACTCTGAGTGCTACAGCGCACAATCTCTTTAAGACTCATGTCCTTCCATGGTGTGCCTTCGACTTTCGGGATGAACTTCAACCCCGGTTCTTCTCCTGGCTTGATTTCGAGCAGTTCTTCAGTGACCATCTCGTCTGCTAACAGGACCGCCCGACGAATCGCCGAACGAAGCTGCCGGACATTTCCGGGCCAGTTATAGTGGAGCAGTGCGTCGATAGCAGGCTCTGTGAAACCTCTAACTTTTCTTTTCAATTCTTTGTTGGTTGCGTCCAGGAAGCGCTTTGCCAGGTAAGGTATGTCCTCTTTGCGCCCGCGCAGCGGGGGGATGTGAATCGTAAACTCATTGAGGCGGAAGAACAGATCGCGGCGAAAGGTCCCCGCACTCGTGAGTACTTGCAGGTCCTGGTTGCTGGCAACGACAAGCCGCACATCAATTTTAAATGGTTTGCTCCCGCCCACCCGATAGATTTTCTTGTCCTGTAGCGTCCGGAGCAATTTGGCTTGTGAGCTCAACGGCATATTGGAAATCTCATCCAGGAAGAGAGTGCCTCTCTCGGCCGTTTCGAACTTTCCGGGTTTTTGCACGATGGCGCCGGTGAAGGCTCCCTTCTCATGGCCAAAGAGTTCACTTTCGAGCAGGCTTTCCGGGATCGCCCCACAATCAACGGGGACAAAGGGACCTTGCGACCTGGGGCTGGACTGATGAATGGCACGAGCGATCAAGTCTTTTCCAGAACCGGTCTCCCCGCTCAGGACCACGGTGAAGTCGGAATGTGCAACAAGAGTCATATCGGAGATGAGACGTCCCACTGCCTCGCTCGGCCCCATCATCTTCTTGAGGTAATGATCTTCATGACTATCTTCGGATTGCTCCCGCAGTTGCCTTCTGAGTCTGTACCGTATAAGCGACTGGCGTACGATCTTGAGCAATTCCTGATGATCAAAGGGTTTTGAAAGATAATCGTTGGCCCCCGACTGTATTGCCTTTACCGCCCCCGCAATGTCTGCAAATCCGGTGATAATGATGATTGGCAGTTCCCGATTCTCTTCCCTTGCCGTCTTGAGGACCTGCATGCCATCCATCCCCGGCATATTGATATCCAACAGGACGACATCCGGTGGTTCTGCCCGAATGGCTCGAATGGCTGTTTCGCCATCATGAAGGAGGGTAGTCTTAAATCCCTCCCGCTCCATCAAGTGAGCGAGAAGGGCGCAATGGTCGATTTCATCATCGACAATGAGGAGTCTGGGTGACAATTCATCCATCGCTCTTCCCTCTAAAGAAAAGGAAGCTCCCATACGCTGATTTCCAGTGCTGGGTCATTCAACAAAAAGCCGGGTTACCTTTTCCTCAGGCAACCCGGCTATCTCATGGAGACCCGTGGCTTTCCGTCCCCACCTCACGGTGGGTTTGGCTTTATCGATTAACCCTTTTGGCGTTGGCGAGGTCCCCTTCAGCGTTCTATTGAAAAGACAGTTTCCACAAAGGACTCAACAGAAGAGCCTTCCTTCAGACCCTCATGTCAGGGTGACCTCTAATGAAAAGCTAGTTTGAAATGCAATTTGAGTGTAGTTGATTATGAACTTCAAAATAAAAATAGGAAAGAGAAAAAAACACCAAAAAAACCCGTGCTGGCGAGGACATCACCTTACTGGTCGTCTGTATTTCCCTTTCCTATGGAACAAGTTCCATGGAGCAGGAACCACATATTGCACTGAGAGAATCAGTAATCCACCACCCCACCCGCTTTGAAACAACACGAAATGCACACTGAGAGCCTTTCAAACCTCCACCGCACGCCTTTCGCATTTAATGCAAAGCAAAAACTATGGTGTAGCTTCTTCCTCTTTTAGGGTGTCTCCGTTCTTCAAAAAGTGGAGGACCCTGTTCGTCTGGTCCTCCACTGTCGCGATGGTGTCAACGACCACTCTCATAGAACTTAAGGCTTTTTTAACCTGTTGTTTGTGCTGAATATTCAGTTCAGGGTACTCAAGAATTCTCAAAACCCCCTCCAACAAGGAAAGATTGCTTGCTGAGAATTGGGTGTAGGCAAGCTCCGGCCAGCTTGTTCTAAGGTCTGCGGGTAGATGGTCCATATTTAAGGCCAACCTTCTATCAAGCACGCTCCAGATAGCTTCTTCAAGACGGTCAAGCAGCTGCATCACTTCTTCTTTGCCGCTCTCCCAGGCGCGGCATTCCGAAAGCAAGGCCCCCCATTTCGGTCTAATTTTGTTATCGACCCACATCTTTTCCTGGTGGGGCAGGAGGAAAAGACTCCTCAGTTCTTCCTGGTCGGTCAACAGTTGATTGCTCAGCTGAACCAGGCCCTCTTGTCCATTTAGATGGGCTCCGCCCAGGGAGAGTAACTCATTGAGTCGGGCGAGGATGGTGCGCTTATTCCCCAACGATGGGTAAGTGTTTTGAAGTTCGAGTTCCCACTGATCTCGCAGGAAACTCATGATCGTGTTGATCGTTGAAAAAGAAAAACTCAGCTTTGCCAGGGTATTTCGCAGTTCGTGCGCAATGGCATTAGATGCTTGCAGGCGCTCCCTGACCAACTTTTCACGTGTCCTCAGACAGGTGTCTCGAAGATGGAGTGATATCAGTTCAGTGCCCAACGTCGTCGACAATTTTTTGATCATTCTTGTGAACTGGTCTCCACGACAAATGGCGTGAGGCAGAAAATGTATTTTTATGACTGCAGCAACGACATATTCAGTTTCTTGCCAAATGGGCTTCCCGTCATTATCGACAGGATATTTAAGGTTCCAAG
>CAIYDX010000152.1 GCA_903925005.1 uncultured Geobacteraceae bacterium | reverse complement strand
TCACCTCCCGATGAAGGGAGAATCATATCGAAAAAGAGGACGGCCTCAACAGGTCGTCACAAACTAACAGGAAGCCCGTTGATCGCTAAACTGGCAAATAAACTTGGCGCAGGCACTGGAAAATAACCCTGGCGCTTGACAATTGCGAAACGGGACTGCATGGGTTTCAAGCCAGACATGTCGTCCTTTAAGCCCGGTAATTTCAAATTCAAGTGTTCCGGAGATCCCCTGAAAGACCTGTTTCGTAAGAGCCATAAAGGCATCCCTGTATGAGTCGGTGACCAATGGACAGACACATTGTCCATTCACCTGTTCAAAGGAGTCGGCCCCTATCATCTCCAACCCTGCCCGGTTCATCATTAACAGGTTGCCGTTGATGTCTAGCATTTTGATGCACTCCGGTTCCGAGTCGATGATCGTTTTCAAGAACCGTTCACTGTTTGCAAAAGCCTGTTCTCTGAGAAACAGTTCTGTTTCTACCCGTTTACGTTCGGTGACGTCTGTCATTATTACTTGCAGACAAGGATTCTTGCCGAATGTAATCGCTTCCGCAGAATACAGAATGTCGATGACCGACCCGGATTTTTGTCGGAGTTGAACTGGACGGTTAACAATCCTGCCTTGCTCCTTGACAATATTTACAATATCGTCGCGTTCTTCTCTCCTGACATAAAGAGAAAGCCCCGCAATAGTGCGTCCGATGACCTCATTTCGTTCGTATCCAAATAGCCGAAGCCAAGCGTCGTTTACCTCGACCAGCTGACCACTTTGGATATTGCCGATTCCAATGGCAACAGGTGAATTATTAAATACGCTTCTATAGCGGTTCTCACTTTCAGTGAGCGCCGCTTCTGCTTGTCTGCGTTCAGATATGTCACGATGAAAACATTGAATAAACGATTCTCCACCGGAAGAGACCAAGTTAGCCGTCACTTCAAGCGGAAAAACGTGTCCATCCTTGTGGTAATGTTCTACCTCAAACGTCAGGATTTCCCCTGCCAAGAGACGGCGAATCCTCTCAGGTGCCAAACAAAAGGTTTCAGGAGTATCCAGTTCTTTAAGCTCCATCCGCTGCATTTCCAAATAACTGTAACCATGCATCTTGGCAAATGACTCATTGACTTCGATCAGTCTTCCTTCCGTGGATATAGTGAAGATCCCTTCTCCAGCATTGGCAAACAAATTCCGGTAGAGTTTTTCTCTTTCCCGTAGCGCATTCTCGGCTTCACATTGTCTCTTGTGTTGCAGCCCTTGTTCCGCCAGCATTTGCGTCAGGCTATGGATAAATGCCAGGTTCTTGTGAAGCTTTTCTTCAGGGAAAAAAGGAACACGTCGCATCGCCGCAAGATAGTCATTCTCATCAAACTCATACTGCCTGGCTTGATTGATGAAATATTCTTCGTCCGGGGGGGCCATGAAAAGTTGACCGGTAAATACGTTGCCGAGATGATTCCCTTCTATGATTATAGGCGTTGCCGCATCTACCAGTCCCATAGGGCAGCGGTAGATCACATGAGGCATTTCCTTGTCAAGTTCTGCCCCGATATGAGTATCGCTCTCAATGCACTTCTTCTCAGTGTCAGGATTTACACGGTGAAATTTTGTGCAGATGTCCTGCCAGGCGGTAGCTGTCAGAATATTTCCCTCTATATCAATAACTGCAGAAGGCATACTGTGGATTTCATCCATTGTATCCAACAGTTCTCGCAGTCTGGGAACATCCAGAAGATCCTTAAGCTTGTAGTCCATAGCATCGCCTCAATAAAAACGGCAGACGGAATTTGCCGCAACGCCTGTTTGCAATAGATTAATAAAAATCTTTAAGTGAAATAAATTCAATCAGGATTCGATGTACTCCGCTACGCCAACAACCATAAGATACAGACGGACATCAATCGTATGTGTTTCGCCAGGCTTTGTGGGTAATGAAACAACTGATTCCAGTATCTTCTTAGCCATTTCTTTTTCCCTGGAAGCGCGTGAAGGAAGTTCCCTGGCGAATATCATAATCTTTATGTCTGAACCAACGTCACGAGGACTGGCTTTGGAAAATTCGAGCGAAATTTGTTCAGGTTTGACTATAGCTGCTCTTCCACCCGGCGCCTCAAGCGTATCGGCTAAGATGCCCGGCAATGACTTTGCCAAATTGTCAAGCAATGAGTCTGTAACGTTTTCCTTGTGTATGATTGTCGCGTTCATTGTTTTATCCCCCTGTTTTGTCAATTGTTCTTTATGAAGTATACCAGACATAAAATTATTTATAAGTGGAGTGTGAATTCTTTAGAAGTTGCCATATTGCCCGATAAGATTTTAAGAAGATATTATTCCCAAGAATAGGGAGCTAAGCCAATGACCTTTGAAGAACGAGAATTAATCAGACAACTTTGTTCTGGCGATAAGGATTAATGAGAACCAAGTTGCCCGGCTGGATTTTAAGCCTGTGAACGTCAACTACAACATGGTTGTGAATTCTGATTGTCGCTCATCATAAGTCTGATCGGCGAACTGTAAGTCATATATAGCTGATTCACATCGGACACTATTTTCAAAATATAAACCCGCCTGAACTAAAGTTTTATGATTTTCATGTTATAATTACGGAATTAGTATTGAATTGGAAGGTGAGTATTATTAGTTCTAGCTTTCCTTGCAATACGGGATTAATTTTGGGGATCATATTGGGGGAGCTGATGACTATCGACCGATTAACCTGGCTTTTGGAACGTGTTTTTTACTATTCGCTCATGTTCATCCTTCTGGGCGCAGTAATATATATGCTTTCACATGATAATTTTCGGTCCGCTCTGATCCTATTGATCTTATTCGTTTTCGTCCTATACAAGGGATTGGTGTGTATCAGTATTCCTGCAAATTCTCTTGTATTACGGGAAGGCAAGGTGGTCTTCTTAATCCCTGAGAAGACTGTTCGGAACCGATTTGATTTTGTATCGAGAGGACAAAATATTGTCACATTGCCACATTACAAATTCCTGGATCATCCATACAATTTGGAAATATTTTCACCGGACAATAAAGGAGGGCTGTACGTCTGTCGCTTGTCACTTCAACTTGGATATAATAATGAACAAGCGGCATTACAGCGTGCATATGACAGTTTAATCTTACATAAGGATTGGCTGCAATTTGAAGTTAGCAGGCTGCTTTTGAAAAGTACGGGCTGCTTAGTATGTCCGCCAGCTTTATTGCAAAATGAAGAAGCCACACAGGAGTATCTTAAACCGCTTGTTGCAGAACTCAATCTTGGGCTAGAGAGCGTCGGATTGATAATTGAGGAGGCGAACTGTTCATTCACCGCAGGTCCGACACTTGTCCGTTTTGTAGCAGCCGAGCAAACAATATTGGAAAAAAAGTTACTGATTTAAGACTGTTACTAAATTCTAGTAAGCGGTAAACAACGCTTCGATTGGAGGTGACGGTTTATCACTCTGAATATAAGATACGAAGTTAAAATTCCATTGTTATAGTAAAGATATAATCCATTACCATAAACTCCATTGTTCATGCACTCCCCACGGGTAACAGATTTATTGATATCAGCAGCCCATTCAATACTTGCGTCAACTTGACAGTCGAATACTGATACTGACATTTCTTTCACCTTGTGCTATTAACCCATGCAAACAGGATATTAAACACAAAGGAGAGAATCATGACAAAAGCGGAATTCGTGGCAAAAGTAGCAGAAGAACTGGAAGTTCCAAAAACGGTGGCAGCTGAGACTGTCGATGCTTTTCTGACAGTTGTGACTGATTTATTGAGAGCAGGCGAGAAGGTCACGTTCCCCGGTTTTGGCTCGTTTGATGTTGTAGAGCGTGCTGCGCGTAAAGGGCGTAACCCACAGACCGGTGCTGAGATTAATATTGCAGCGTCTAGGAGTGGTAAGTTTTCAGCAGGGAAGAACCTCAAGAACCTATGAAAAAGATGGGGTTAACACTTCTTCTTGTCTTTGTAGTCGGGTTGGTTGTGTTTTCAACCTGGCAGCTATATGCAGGCAATTTGTCAGCTTCCTTTTCGACAATTCCATTTTTGTTGATTGCTTATTTGTTTGTTATAAGATTAAAAAAGGCCAGCTGAACAAATATTGAAAGCGGCAGAACATTATAAACTAAAGAGCCCTTCATCATCTGGTGACGGGCTCTTTAGTTTTGTCATAAACGGCAACAATACGGCAACAGTTAGAATGTAAAAAGAAAAAAGGCACTTACAGATTGATGTAAGTACCTGAATTTTTTGGTACGCCCGACAGGATTCGAACCTGTGACCTACGGCTTAGAAGTAAGCGCATATAGTTTATTCAGGCACATTCAAACATCCACAGTCATCTTCGCAAACCAGCAATAAGCCGTTGACATTCCACCAATAATCCTATATTTTGGCAATCAGTTGCATTCAAATGTGTTCAGTCTTATGCCTGTTTCAAAGGATACTCAAAAGATACCAGAAACTAGGGGGGCATCATGGCAAACGAAAAAGCACTTCAGCTGGACGAAAAGACAATTCTTTCCTTCAAGAAACCTGAATCAAAGAAATGGATCCGTGACGGTGGCGGTCTTGCATTGTGCCTGACCCCTGCAAAGAAAGGTCTATGGCGGCACTGGTATTATATTTATGTAAGTCCTGAAACTAGTAAAAAGTGTTACAAGCCACTGGGAGCTTACCCTGATATGAAACTGGTTGATGCTCGTAAAGAGGCCAAAGCCCTTGCCAGCAGTGTTACTAAAAAGATTGACCCCAAAGCTCAGGAGCGGAGGGAGATGGAAGAAAGACTTCAGGCGGATGAAGATCAACGGAGAGCAAAGGAAATGGAAGATAAAACCATAACCATTTCCAAACTGATTGAGGAGTATATAGAGAAACACGCTAAGCCAACTAAAAGAGGCTGGAAAGAGGATGAACGGATCCTGAATAAAGATGCTCTGGTTGTTTGGGGTAAGCGGAAGGCCAATGATATCAAGAAACGTGACGTGGTGCTCTTACTGGAAAAGATCGTTGACAGAGGTGCGCCAGGGAGTGCCAATAACAATTTTAAGATTATCAGGAAGATGTTCAGGTTTGCAGTGCAGCGGGATATTCTGGAACACTCCCCTTGTGATGGCGTTGTTATGCCAGCACCGTTAAACCGTGGGGAACGTGTTTTAAGTGAATCAGAGATCAAAGCACTATGGGTTAATCTGGATAGTTGCCATGTTTCCGATGACATTAAAAACGCCCTACGACTGATACTGCTTACCGGACAAAGACCAGGTGAAGTGATCGGGATGCATACCAGTGAAATTGATGACAAGTGGTGGACAATACCGGCGGAGAGATCCAAGAACAAGAAGGCACATCGGGTGTTTCTGACAGATACGGCTGTTAATCTGATTGGTGAACTAAAGGTGCTGGACAAGGAAACCAAAAAGATGAAACCGAAGGGCTTTATTTTTCCCTGTCCGCATACCAAAAAAATTCAGGGTATTGCGGTCAATGCCCTTGCTCATGTTGTCAGAAGGAACATGGTTGTTCCTGTCTTGGTTAACGGCAAGCCTGTATTTGACAAAAAGGGGGATCCGGTCACAGAGAATAAACTGGGAGTAACTGACTTCACGCCGCATGACTTGAGAAGAACGGCGGCAACCTTCATGTCACAGATCGGCTTTATGGATGAAGTAATTGATTCGGTGTTGAACCACACCAAGCAAGGGATTATCCGCACCTACAACCTGAATAAGTACGACAAAGAGAAACAACAAGCCTTAGAGGCGTGGGAACGTAAGCTGAACAGCATTATCAATGCTATTGAATCGGCGAAGGTTATCCCAATATCAAGGAAGGTGGCGTGATGAACGAACAATTTTTGGCAGGGGTGGAAGATTACATGGATTACGATGATTTCCGCAAAGCTGAAATCGCGGAAAAGATTAAAAACAGCCAGTACCGGCTTACTCCTGCTGACAGAGAAGATCTCGTTATGTACTTAACGGGCAAGACATATCAGGCGCAGGGTGTCGGGCGAAGTTCTAAATTGCGCAGAAATAAGACGATTGCTTTCAAGTTCTTTCGTGAATACCAGAAGGATCCAAGTGAGGCCACGGCAATCAGAGAACGTCTGAGTGAAGCGGAGGACATTCTAAGCTCTTCCACCGGCAAGTACAGTTCAAGCAAGTTTAAAAATATACTCAATTCAGCCGTGCCAGCTTTAGTGGGCGGTCTAACAGGCATAATAGAATCTGGCAACAGTGGACAAAAAGCCGCTGCACAAAAGATGCTTGATTCAATTAATTTATACAATGCAACCACTGCAAAATACAGCGGAGCTTCAAACAAATAAATTAATTTAGTGAATTATGTCGCCTGAACATGATTGCAGTACAGTAACGATACTTGATGGACGCATCAAGAAATCAACAGAAATCATTTTCAGGGGGCTTACCATGCCAAGAAATCAGCACAATCTTTCCAAGATGTTTACTTGTAGCACCGAAGTCATAATTAGGCCAAGAAGCCTGCCAGCAGAAACCGGAGTTTCAATATCGACAATACGCCGCCTGGAACTTGCAGGAAACTTTCCGAAACGAATCAAGCTATCCGCCGGAGCTGTTGGGTACTTGAAATCAGAGGTGCAAGACTGGCTTGATAATCGTCAACGGTTGGGGGTGTAATTATGTCTCGACATTATTTGACCAAGTCAATAGAACAAGCCGCTGCAATAATCACTTACACTAAAGAAGAGCCAATGCTCAGTTTCGGTGAAGATGGCAAGGTAACCTTTGCTTTCAACCAGACTGATAAAGTTACTGCCATTGTTATGGGGTACGAGAACAGTGAAGCGAGAATTTTGCTAGATTGCCGTAACAACCTGTTCCGCCGGATGCGAGGTGGCAAATGATTGCTGCACAGGATCCGTTTGCACCATTACCAGTGGTACAGATTCCCCCACTGATTCAAGCTATCTGTGAAAGTGCCGCACAAGCAGTTCACGCAAGAAGATCAGCGCGACCAGATTCTAACGGTAAGCATGCGTACCGACCTGTAAAAACTGCCATTACTGATGATGTTTTCAGTGTTCATTTGTCCGGTGCCGCCGATTGTGCTGGTTACTATCTGATGCAGACAGGCAGTAGTACAACACAGATTGCTGTAATTGATATCGATGACCACGGAAACAAGTACACCTTTGATGAGCTGAAGCGGAAGGCAATGCAGATTGCCGCAGCTTTGCGAAATGCTGGTTTCATGGTGAACATTGTAACCAGTGGCAGTGGTCACGGCTTCCACCTGATTATTCTTTTCAACCGACCACAATCAGCAGCGGCAGTCAGGAGCAGGGTCAATGCCGCAGTTGGCTCCCTGCAAGAAGAGGCATTGATCGAAGTGTTCCCTAAACAGGATTCCGTCAAGGATCTTGGAAACCTTGTGGCTTATCCATTTGGCCGAAAGTCTGTAGCACTGAATCAGGACTTTGAACCAGTAAACAGAGATTCAATACCGGTACTTATTTCTGAAGATTTAACAGAGGGATTAATTTCAGCGGTGCCGGTTGCAGCACCTGATAGGGTAAATTCTGAATTTCTTGCCGGTCTGGATCAGTCAACGACAGTAACCATTGCAGAGATAGAAGAACCGTTGATGAAAATTTCAGGGGAGGAACGCGCCCAGTGGCTTACCGTGTTAGCTGCACTCAAAAACACTTTTGGAGAATCAGCCCGCGAACTTGCACACCGCTGGAGTTCCACATCTGATAAATACAACCCCGCTGACACCGACAGGGTGTGGGATTCCATCAAAGGTGACTGCAAGAATCCCTCAACAGTAGGAACTATACTTCATCTTGCAAAGGAAGCGGGATGGGTCAGGACTGTTCCGGTAGTTGGTACTGCTGACAGTATTTCACCCATTGACCAACTTGCAAAGCTGACATTGCTGGATTATGAAAAGGTACGCCTTGCAGCAGCAAAGGAGATGGGTGCAAGACCTGCCATTCTGGATAAGATTGTTTCAGCAGCACGGAAACAGGAGGAAAGAACGGAGAGTCCTTTTCCAGAAGTGGATCCGTGGCCGGTGCCTGTGAACGGGGCGGAACTGTTATCTGAACTTGTTGCAACAATCCACCGGTTTATTATCTGTGACACTCATACAGCCGTTGCAGCTTCTTTGTGGATTACGATGACATGGCTTATTGATGTTGTCGGTGTTGCACCATTGGCACTAATTACAGCACCGGAGAAACGGTGCGGAAAAACTCTTTTCCTTACACTGATTGGTAAGCTGGTACGAAGGGCGTTGACTTCATCCAGTATCACACCATCGGCTCTGTTCCGGTCAATCGACCTATGGACACCAACACTATTGATTGATGAAACGGATGCTTGCTTGAAGGATAATGAAGAGCTACGGGGCTTGATTAATTGTGGTCACACCCGTGACAGTGCTTACACTATCCGCTGCGTTGGTGAAGAGTTCACGCCGACTAAATTCACTGTTTGGGGTGCAAAGGCACTGTCAGGGATCGGACACCCCGCCGACACTCTGCTTGACAGGTCAATCATTCTTGAATTGCGGCGCAAGTTGTCGGGAGAGGTGGTGGAACGGATCCGCCACGCCGAAGATTCTTTATTTCAAGACCTATCCGCAAAGCTGGCACGGTTCGCAGATGAGAATGCTGAAGCTATACGTCAAGCGCGACCAGCACTCCCCGCCAGCCTTAACGACAGGGCGCAAGATAACTGGGAACCGCTGTTGAGCATTGCTACCGTTGTGGGGGACGATTGGTACAAGACTGCTGTTGCTGCCGCACTGAAAATATCTGGCAAAGGGGATGAACCCAAAACTATCGGCACTGAATTACTGACTGATATTCAGGAAATATTTGAGACTAAAAATCTTGATCGAGTAGGCTCCGGAGAATTGATTCAATGCCTTGTTGCAGATGACGAGAAGCCGTGGGCAACATACAACCGTGGATTCCAGATTAAACCCCGACAGATATCTGCAAGATTGAAAGCATACGGAATACACTCAAAAACCATTCGTGTCGGAGGCGGAACGCTCAAGGGTTACGAAAAAGACCAGTTCACCGAGGCATTCACACGTTATGTGCCACTTACCCCAATTATATCCGTAACAACGTCACAACCGTTGATACCACTGCGTTTGAACCCATTCTGTAAAGGTAACACGGATGATTCTGTTACGGATGAAAAAGCCTGTAAACCCTCATCAATAGAGGTTTGTGACGTTGTTACGGATAGAATACCCCCCCAGAGCATCAACAGTATATTTCTGGCGGGATTGTAAAAAATGGGAGGGCAACTTCCCCATAATTCAACTCATACGCTACCTAAGTATATTACCACCACCCAAATTTCAGGAGTTCATCATGTACGAAATGTTTATGGATCAGCTTAAAAAAGCAAGAGAACAGACGCAAAAAGAGAAAGTTCCGGTCAAGAAAGATACAGAACCGGAAGTACCACTGATTACCAGAATAGAAAACTGGATGCTCAACCTAAGTGAAGAGGAACGTCAACATGGCTACACAATGGCATACTTTCAGGAGCGGTTCCAGACCTCAAAGGGCAAGATCGGAGCCGTACTTATAACACTAAAGTTCGGTAGATTTAGACGCTACCCCCGCGATGGGATGCACCAGAGATTTTACTCGCTACCGGATGTTGGCAGTCCGACCGTACGTTCCTACCAACGGAAGCAGTCGCAGTGACGTGAAGGCACTCAAAACGGCGAGTGCGTACGACAGGCGGCACAGGCGACAACATGGTAAACAAGATTTAGCCCACATAGGGCTTTCACCCCTTAAACTAATGGAGGAAGTTATGTTAACAAGAGAAAATTGCAACCGTACTAGCTCAGAATCACAGTTTGTACCAGCGTCAATTAAGGAGGACGGAAACCCCTACGACAAACCGTGGTGTCCGCACGGCCACACCCAAAGCATGAATCAGGTCGTCTGTAATGAGTTCTGTCCAGCGTATTCAGTTGGTGATTGCAGCGGAGACAATCCACCTTGCAAGAACTGTGTTAAGAAGTCTATGCTCTGCCGACTTACATGGCCGATGAACAGTTACGGAGATTGGCAACGAAATTAAAAACAGAAACGAAGTAAGGGGGGGGGGGCCCCCTTACTTTAATGATTAATTTATTGGTAGGCCTGCCAATAGGGGGACGAGGATAGATCAATAACATATTGACAGGTAATAATTACAGGCGTAAAAATCTAAAACATAAAAAATTTTTTATCACAAAAGGAGAAGAACCATGAAAAAGATTACATTATTTGTATTTGTACTTTTTGCCAGCCTTGCTTTTGGAATTACCATGTCTGCTACCAAGGCAAAGGCGAATATGGCTTGTGGAATTCCTCCTATTCCGCCAATAGGTTGTACAGTTGGGCCCTGTGTCTGCGACCAAAATGGAAATAATTGCCAGTGGACAATGATTTGCAGATGATTTTTTAGCTTAAAAATAAAGAAGTCTACACGATTTAAAAAGCCCGACATGGTTCATTTACCGTATCGGGCTTTTTAAATCGACTACCCTGCAAGATAAATTGTAAGTGATATCGATTGGGCTTTCAAAATAATCGAATCGTCAATTTCATGGTCATACGCTGCATATTTTCACGGTAAAAATAGGAGCCGGTTTTACGGACGGATCCCTGTAGAAACATTGACGGGGGTGGAAAGGGGGGATGGGGGGATGCTTCATTTGCTACATTATTTCACGGGAATTTTTCGACGGTTGATTATGCCGCTTATAGCGATGATAATTTCTGAAGTGGGATAAGGGTGCCACCGGGGGGCTGACGGCTACACCCTGACGGCTACACCCTGACGGCTCATTTCTCAGCACTAACTGCTTCAAAGGATACCCAAAGGATACTAAAGCAGATAAACAAAAAAAGCACCTACAATTTATCGTTGTAAGTGCTTGTTTTTGTTGGTACGCCCGACAGGATTCGAACCTGTGACCTACGGCTTAGAAGGCCGTTGCTCTATCCAGCTGAGCTACGAGCGCACATGTCATGCATCAAAAGTGTTGTGCCAACACCTTGCAGCAATTTCAAACTATAACGTTCGCCGGCATTATTGTCAAGCTTGTGGCTGTTTTTGGGAATAATGCAAAAATCTGATAACCCTCTGGTGGAGTTATCAGATTTGAATTGTTTGGTACGCCGTAGCGGACGCACTTAGAACTTTCATCCAATAAATTTGTCGGTTAGCACGAATACAATTTAGCATCATAAGTTTATTTTATCAATGGTATTGAAATAATGAAAAGGCGGCAGTTGCCGGAGCTTCCAGTTAGTCACCATGGCGGCAGGGTTGGTGCCAATGTACTCCGCTGCGTTTTTAAAGTCTCCAGTAGAAAGAGACTTGAGCCAGAGAGAGAAACGGCTGATAACCGCCTCAAAACTGGTGAACCCTCCATGAAACAGAGAGCCAACGCCGAGCTGAAACTGATTCAGGGTGTTGGCAGCGCCCATGTAAGCCTCAAACGGGGTGCCGATATACTTATTCTGATAAAGCGTCGAACTCTGATAATTGTTGAAGGGTCATGACTAGAACAGCGGCAACATAACGGTAACTCTTCATTTCTGGCAGGCCGGTTTCAGGGTCCATGTGCCCCTGGTTTGTGACAATCCCATACTTGCCGGCAATATCAAAGAAACCTTCCGGCGCCTTCTCTCCTGCCGGTATCCCGTCCGAGCGCATAAACTCACACCGAGCACTTGGGCAGTCTTAGCAGAGTAGGTAACTGGCTTCAAGATCGGTACGGCCTTGACAGCCTTATTGGCAGCCCACAATTCATCTTTATCATAAACATTTCTCCAATATAACCTTGCTTCTAAGGCTTTAAAAGAAACCCCGCAGGGCAATCTGGAAAGCCTTTATCCGAAGATCAGGACTCACTCCAGCCGTTTACGGGGTTTCCCAATGTGCTAGCCGCAAGTATCTCTGGGGACTCTCTCAGTGCAATCAAGATGCATCGATCCAGCCAATTACGACTATGCCCAATGTTTGATATACTAATTCAATTTTATCTCACTTGTTATAACTTCCCCTTTCATTAAGAAAGAACTCCCTCCTCAAAATCGTCAGGTACTGATTGCTGGTTTACCGAGTCGACAGCACCGAATATATGGATCATTATCACCGTCCTAACATACTCAGAAAGGGTCTGGTATTTAGTAGCGGCCAGTTTCACCAAATCATTTTTCATACGCTCGGGAAGAAACACTTTCACTCCTGCAACTTTGTTCTCATATGGCGGTTGTATATCTCCTACTATGTCTTTGCGCGAATATAGCGGCATATCGTAATCGATATTTTGGTCGAATTTATGCCGTTCAACCAAGCCGATCAGGTCATACCGGCCATACAAATTTTGGAAAAGAATTTGCCTGATCAGGTCCGAGAGCGATGTATTCAGGTATGACATTATCTCTCCAAACTGCTGTTCAACAGATTCTGGCAGCCACACCTTCAACGTTACAGTGTCCTGCTGCATGTCGGTGTAGTCTCTATCAGTCATACTGACCTTGTATGGTTTCTGATTCTGCTTGGCTTGGTCAATAGGCCGGGATTCGTCTTTGCTACGGGCGTAGAAGCGCATATATATTCCTTCTGTGCTACCTGATCCAAATAATAGGTTACTTGGTGGTCATGGTAATGATCAAATGGAAAGTGAGCATGAAGCCGAAAAGTCACTTTCCCTGCAACATGGTAACCGTGTACCAACATCAGCCAAATCAACTGCAGAGGTACTTGCCACCGAGAATAATCCGAATAAACGAGAGCTAGCTTTCCTTAACTGAAGAATATGGTATAAGTTTGTATGTGATTAAGTTTATCTGATTGGAAGTGAAAAAATATTATGAAATGCCCAAATTGTCAGAGCAGAGCCCTAGATATTCACGATGCAGGAGGATTCACTTCAGAACAAAGCCCTATAAAGGAATGTGAAACATGCGGTGAAATATGGCGTTTAATTCCGCATGGAGATGGATCAAAAGAAATTGATGTCATTAAACAAGGTAGGCCTGTAAGTGAAATGTCCTAACTGCAAAAGTCGAACTTTTAATGTCTTTGAAGCTCGTGGCTACACTTCCAAAGATAGTCCAATTAAGGAATGTGACTGTGGCCATGTGTGGCGGCTTATTCCATTGCCTAATGATAAAAAAAGAATTGATACAATACGGCAGGGTAGAAATGTAAAACTAGAAAATGATTAGGGGAGAAGTATGAGCCAATGGTTCCTGTAGCTTTGAACTCTACAGGACAGCAAGGGGAGGCGAGGAGAATCGATAACAGGATAGTAGCAATAAAGGCTCTTATCATGTCATCTCTCCGTAGGGTCAATGAATGTCATGACAAACGATATGCCGATATGCCATCTCCTACGCTGTATTCAGGTCGTGTCCATGCGTACTCAGTCGATTGACAATAAAGGCAAAACTCTGCCTCTCCTTAGTAGTGAGCAAAGAGGAATCTAGCGGTTCAGATGTGCAGCAGATGTGTTTATGTTTCATGTCAAACAATATATTCACTTCCTTTTTAGGCATGTATTTAATACTAAATCTACAGGGTAGTTAATTAAATTGTCACCTTCCCTTTCCCATACATAAATAGCATCCTCAATCAACTGGGCAATCACATTTTTAGTAAATAATTCTTTGTTGTTACTTATGACAGGAAACAGAGTCAGCTTTTCTAGGCTCTTAGCGAAGTATGCATCATATTTTTCTGGGTCTTGTCCAAAAGTAACTATTTCGGCTTGACCACTAGCAATAAGCCTATATGCTTCAAATTTAGATTTTTCTAGCAGATTACAAGTATCTGCATTCCCGTAGAACTTCATATAAATATCTGGCTTATCATTAGAATATGACTTTGATGTTAGCGACAGAATCAATATTATGCTGAGTATGAGATATTTCATAGTCACACTCCTTTTCAACTTTGAAGCGTACACGAAATTCGGTATATTTCAACCGTTCTAATAATTAAATTCAATATTCCATCTTCTTGACCACCTCAATTAGGACCTCAGGCTTGAAACGATAGCAATATATGATTAAGGGACTTACTGATGGCGTTGGCGAGTTAAAGATCTAAATACCTCCGCAAATATAGAGCACTAAACCGTTGACGGATTGAGGGCTAGGCCTATATAACTCGTATTTATCAGGTTATGTATAGCATTACTGGACAGGTAGCGTAGATACGGACGGCGACAGATCATTTTACATTGGTCTTGAAAGGAACATGAATATGCGTTGGAACAAATGTATTTCTTCGATTATTGTGATAATAGTTGCCGTATGTGCCATGTGTGCTACTTCATTTGCCGGCAGTAAGCCAGAGGTTACCAGCCACACTGTTCAGGCAATGGATCGGGCGTTAAGCGTTAATGTTCAATGGCAGTCAGAAAATCCGGTAACAAGCGTAAAAATATTCGCAGGACGAACTGAGAAAGAAATCACGATTGACGAGTATGACAACCACCGAAATCCAGCAGGTTATTACGGTGAGGTTTCCGGAGTCATCCCGCTTGATCCAGTATCACCTCTCGGTGCAGTCGCTTATCAGATACAGCTTGTTGACGACTTGAAGCAGAAGAGCAACCTGTTATCCGGCCAGACGACACCACAGGCCGTGGCGTTACCCGGAATTGCGCCCAGACCGGGGATGACACCCCAACAGGGTGCTATGATGCCTGTTGCAAGCCAACAGGATGACGGCTGGGGTAAGAGCAACATCATGGCTGGCAAAGGCCAAGGCACCCAACCGGGCAGCAATACCTCCAATAGTATGATCGATAAGATGTTGGCAGTGGCCGATCGATTTGATCTTCCACCTTCTTTAGATGCTATCCGGGTCAATGCTCTTGGCCCTACAAATGTATCTTTTTCCTCCAGAGCCAGTGACGCTAAAGGACTCCGTGACATAACCTTCCGTGTCTATGATGGAGTCGGCAACAAGGTTGGAGAGCAGGTACTGGCAAATCTTGGCAAGAAATGGGAAGGCTCTACTGATTCTATTGCTGTAACAGGCAGTGGTCCGTTTCGTGTGACCGCTCTGGCATCGAATATTGGAGGCAGCACCTCAAAGGAACAAGTAGCAACCTTTAATATGGGTGCACCAGCACGTGTACCTGCAGCGGTACCTGCTCCTGCACCTGCCTGCATTTCAGCACCTTCAGGTCTTGTATTATATTGGAAAGGGGAAGGCAACGCCATCGACCAGACCGGACTGAACAACGGTACTCTGATGAATGGTGCCACCTTTGCCCAAGGCATGGTTGGGCAAGCTTTTAGTTTTGATGGCTCGAACCGGTATGTTGTTGCACCTGATTCCCCATCACTTTATTTAACTAGTCAGTTTACATTACAAGCATGGGTCAACCCGGCGAGTGTGCCTGATGTTGATGCAGCCATAATTTCCAAGATCGGTGGCATCGGTGGTAATAATGGCTATCAGCTCAGTATATCCAAGGCCTCGGTGCCGGGTTGCCAATTCAATGCCAGCGGTGAACCTTGGTCGGCAAACAATATTGTTGCAGGCTTAGCCCCATTCAATACTTGGACGCACATTGCCTGTACCTATGATAACGACAGATTGTCCATGTACGTAAACGGCACACTCGTTGGGAGTAATGTCATAGGATCTAAGAACGTGGTCAAGACATCTTCCACGCTCAGAGTTAGCGGTGATGACAATAACCACGTCTACTTCAACGGCCTCATCGACGAAGCCCAAATCTACAACCGCGCTCTAACAGCCAATGAAATCCAAAATATCTACAGATCCGGTTCAAATGGTGTTTGCTCGACAGTTGCCCCCGCACCAGCACCAGCACCAGCACCAGTGCCAGTGCCGGTCGCTGCTCAGGTTCAAAACGGTATGGTGCCTTGTGAAATTCAAATAGTATCGCTCGCTGGCGATGCCGCATACACCGACTGCGCCTCTGTAAGCATCGACGGAGGAGAGGTAAAATCTCTGGGCTGTAACCATGACCGCAGTCACGCTAATGTGCAGTTCCAGTGTCAGGCGAACGCTTGCAACCGGCTCGCCTTCACCTTCAAAGTGAACGATACCGGCAGGATAGTTGCAAATAGTGATATTCGAACCTTTAACAAATACGTTCGTTTCGCCAGTTGCGGGGATCGGTGTGTGACTATCAATTTTGAGGATTTGCCCAACGGAGACTTCGACTACAACGATCTCATCATGAAAATTCAGTTGATTGGCGGCAGTGGCCGCATGGGCATTGATAATTTCACTGGTATGCAATGCCAGTAGACATGCACCGTTGATGTACTAATGGATAACCTGCATACTTCACAGGACATTTGGATTACTTCGAATCCCCCGTAATTGATACTGCAACTATTTTGCCCCTAAAGATTGGCGAGGATTATACGAACGTTTAAGGACGGATATACGGAGAGAAACACCCGGAGCAAGAGGTTAATCTGGTTTCAGGCGAAGCTCTTGCGGCAGGAACAACTTCAGCCAGAGCCGCAGCAGACATGTTCGACATTGGGAAAGCATCTGTAGAGACAACTGGTTTATTATTTCTAGGGGGAGGGTAGCAAACCACTAATAGGTTACACCAGAGGTTACACTAACGCAAAAACGGTCACCTATATGAGGTAACCGCCTGTTATTATTGGTACGCCCGGACCGATTCGAACGGCCGACACCCAGGTTCGAAGCCTGGTGCTCTATCCAGCTGAGCTACGGGCGCAAAAATTATTTTTATAACATATCACACAGCGTCAAAAAACTGAATCAAATTTATCCAGATCATGTACGGTTATTTGCCGTACTGTTCTATCAACGACCGTACCTGCCTGGCTGTTTCGCTATTTGATTCCAACGCCAGGTATCGCCGCCACATATCAAGAGCTTTCGGTATGTTGTTCAGATCAAAGGCGTATACGTAGCCGCTATTGTAAATACTTTCCAGATTATGTGGATCTATGGAATACGCTTTCTCGAAATTTGCTACCGCCCGTTGAAAATCGCCGGTCTGGCGATACATGGCACCTTGATCATTCAGGGTGTCGGCGTCATTCGGACGGAGTGCCAGAGCGCTCTCATAGGCTTTGATCGCTTGTTCCGGCATGTCGGCATCAAAATAGATATTCCCCAGCTCTTTCCACGTTTCAGCGGTGGCCTCTTTTGAGGTTATTTTTTTCTGAAGATTTTCTATCTGCTGCAGTTGGTCGCTGTTTAGAACTCTTTCGTCTGATTTTTCCGGGGCATTTGTCTGTCCAGTCACTGCGGTGTCATCGTCTTTATTGTTCTCATCGTCAAGATCCGTACAGATGCGTTTAGCCGCTTTGTCAAGCACCGATCCTGGCAGGATCGGATCAGGCTGTGTCTCTCCCTGAATTCGTTTCAACCTCACTCTTGATGCACCCAGAATGTCAATCAAGCCAAGCAGAGCGGTCTGGTCTCCGCAGTCCACTTCATAATATTCCAGATGGGAACGATACTGTTTTTCTTTGAATTCAGCAGCCGCCAATTTGCGCTCGGATTCTCCGCGGGGAATAAAGCGGAACCATATCCCCAGCCGACCCAGAGGTGTCAGTTTGACGGACTGCTCGTCATACGCTACCTTGTAACGTGACGTGCCGTTCAGCACTTGCCACTGGGCGGCTTGAGCATGACTCGGAACTCCGCATAAAAGGGCTGCTGTTACGCAAAACTGTAAGATAAAACGTGGCATGACGCTCTCGTTCCGGAAAAATAGAGAAATGTTCTTTGAAAATGCTTACTGAGTTTGCACAAATCGTATTTATGCGTATGATTCGATATATTGTCAAGACGCTTCCTGTCGTGTGGTTCAAAATAGGACATATGAGCATATTTACGAACCGGTTACAGATGGATGAATAGTCCGATTATACCTGATATGGACGGTTTATTGGTCGCTTGAAACTGAAAAAAATATACAAATATGAGTGTATTGTGCTAAGATTACGAACTTTACGCTTGGTAAGTCTATTTTGTAAGATGTACTACTGGCGCTGGTAAGGAGTTGCTCCGGATGAAAATTAACAAGTATTCAATTTCAAATTCCCTAACTTCTATCAATACTCAGGCGCTTGCTTCCGAGCCGTTGCCTGCACCGAAAACGACTGGCAAAGTTCATCACCTTCCTCCCACAATCTGGAAAAAAATGGTTGGGGATGCACAGAGCCCGCTCGATAAGGCGATAGAACGAACCAGGGATTTCTTTTTTGGCGAACAGTTGCCTGACGGCTACTGGTGGGCGGAGCTTGAGTCGAACGTAACGATTACCGCTGAATATATCATGCTGTTCCATTTTCTTGGCATGGTCGACAAGACGCGTGAACGTAAAATGGCGCATTATATTCTGAGTAAGCAGACGAAAGAGGGGAGTTGGTCGATCTGGTTCGGCGGCCCGGGAGATCTCTCAACGACTATTGAAGCCTATTTTGCCCTTAAGCTTGCAGGGTATACCGCCGGCGATTCCGCGATGTGCAAAGCCCGTGACTTCATCCTTTCCAAAGGTGGCATTCTTAAAGCGCGCGTATTTACAAAAGTGTTTTTGGCTCTGTTTGGCGAATTCTCCTGGCTGGGTGTGCCGTCAATGCCGATTGAGTTGATGATGCTTCCGGAGTGGGCGTATTTTAATATTTATGAATTGTCCAGCTGGTCGCGCGCTACGATTATTCCGCTTTCGGTTGTCATGTCGGAAAATCCGGTCAGAAAATTGCCCCCCAGAGCCAGAGTTCAGGAGCTGTACGTTCGCCCGCCTCGCCCCACCGATTATTCGTTCTCCCGTCATGACGGCATCGTGAGCTGGAAGAATTTTTTTATCGGCGTGGATCATCTGTTGAAGATTTATGAATCTTCTCCCATTCGCCCCTTTAAAAAAAGATCGATTGCCATTGCCGAACAGTGGATACTGGACCATCAGGAGTCAAGCGGAGACTGGGGCGGGATACAGCCGGCCATGCTCAACTCTATTCTGGCACTGCACTGCCTGGGTTATGCCAACGACCATCCGGCTGTTGTCAGCGGACTTGAAGCGTTGGCGAACTTCTGTATCGAGGACGATGAACGGCTGGTTTTGCAGTCGTGCGTTTCTCCGGTATGGGATACGGCGCTCGTTCTGGTGGCGATGCAGGAGGCCGGTGTTCCGGTTGATCATCCGGCTCTCGTTAAATCCGCTCAGTGGCTGCTGGACCGGGAGGTCCGTTTTAAGGGGGATTGGCAGTTTAAGTCTCCTGATCTTGAGCCTGGTGGGTGGGCGTTTGAATTCATGAACGACTGGTATCCTGACGTTGACGACTCCGGTTTTGTCATGCTGGCGCTTAAAGATGTCAAGGTTCGCGATAAAAAGCAGAAAGACCAGGCCATCAAACGTGGTATTCACTGGTGTCTAGGGATGCAGAGCGAGAATGGCGGATGGGGAGCATTTGACAAAGACAACACAAAATATCTTCTGAACAAGATACCTTTTGCCGATTTGGAGGCGCTGATCGATCCTCCGACCGCCGACCTGACCGGTCGCATGCTTGAGCTTCTCGGAACATTTAATTTCTCCACAAAACATGAGGCGGTGGCCGGGGCGCTCGAATTTCTCAAGGCAGAACAGGAACCTGAAGGCCCCTGGTGGGGGCGTTGGGGAGTAAACTACATTTATGGCACATGGTCGGTGCTTGGCGGTCTTGCGGCTATTGGCGAAGATATGAACCAGCCATATATCAAAAAAGCGGTCAACTGGATTAAGTCGAAGCAGAATCTTGACGGTGGATGGGGAGAGGTTTGTGAATCGTATGACGACCGCTCGCTGATGGGGTGCGGCCCGAGTACTCCGTCGCAAACCAGCTGGGCGCTCCTCTCTCTCTTTGCCGCAGGAGAAGTGCACTCCAAAGCTGCTTCGCGAGGTATTGAATATCTTATCGTAACCCAGAAGCAAGACGGCGAGTGGGATGAGGATGCTTTTACCGGAACAGGTTTCCCTAAATTCTTCATGATTAAATACCACATTTACCGAAATTGTTTCCCGTTGACGGCACTTGGCAGATATCGTCGGCTGTTGCTTGAGAGCACTCCGTAACGAAGTTTGGTAATCAGGCATGTCAAAAATAACTGAAAATGAAAGCCCTGTTTGTAAGGCAATGGCGGCATATCCCTCTTTTCTATGAAAACATTTGTTACCGGTGCTACCGGATTTATTGGCGCCAGCATTGTTCGTGAACTGCTTAAAGATGGGCGGGAGGTGCGGGCGCTGGTGCGCTCCGCTTCGAACCTTGCCAATCTGAAAGGGCTTGATGTAGAGATATGGCATGGGGATCTTCTCGATCCCTCCAGTTTGCGGCAGGGGCTTAAGGGGTGCAGTGTACTGTACCATGCCGCGGCTGATTATCGCCTCTGGACGCGCAATTCCGATGAAATGTACCGCACCAATGTAGGGGGTACGACCGCCATTCTGGAGGCGGCGCTGGAAAGTGCTGTTTCTCGGGTTGTCTACACCAGCAGCGTCGGGACGCTCGGTAATCCTGGGGATGGTAATCCGGGCAACGAAGAAACAACTGTATCGCTGGCTGATATGGTCGGGCCTTACAAGAAAAGTAAATTCCTTGCCGAGCGCGAGGCTGAGAGGTTTGTCGCCCTCGGCTTGCCGCTGGTAATTGTCAATCCTTCGACGCCTGTCGGGCCGTGGGATATAAAACCGACCCCTACCGGAAAAATAATTGTCGATTTTCTGAAGCGGAAGATGCCGGCTTATCTGGATACCGGCCTCAATCTGATTGCCGTCGAGGAGTGTGCTCGCGGCCATATTCTCGCGGAGCAGAAAGGGTGCCCCGGCCGCAAATATATTCTGGGCAATACCAATCTATCTTTGCGGGATATCTTCAGAATGCTTCAGGAGATAACCGGAATACCGGCCCCAAAAGTTCGATTGCCTTATGCCCCGGTACTTATGGCCGCCTGGCTTAACGAGGGGCTTTCGCGAATTACCGGCCGCGAACCGTTGATCCCGCTGGCCGGTGTCCAGATGGCGGCACATCATATGTATTTTGACTCTGGAAGGGCGGTTCGGGAGCTTGGTCTGCCGCAGACACCGGTTACGGAAGCAGTGGAACGAGCAGTTGAGTGGTTCCGCGCGAATGGCTATGCTTAGTACACAAGAGGTCTCAATAAATGCTGCTTGAATCCATCAACTCGCCATCCGATCTGAAAAAATTAAAACAGGAACAGCTTCCGGATCTTGCGGAAGAGGTCCGGAAATTTCTTCTGGAAACGGTTTCCGTCACCGGCGGTCATCTCGGCTCCAATCTGGGCACGGTCGAACTTTCAATCGCCCTGCACTACTGTTTCAATTCCCCCAATGATAAAATAATATGGGATGTCGGTCACCAGGCGTATACCCACAAGATCCTCACCGGACGCCGCGATCGCTTTGCTACTCAGCGTCAGTACCACGGCATTTCCGGTTTTCCGAAGCGCTGTGAGTCGGAACATGATGCCTTCGGTGTCGGCCACTCCTCCACCTCAATTTCGGCGGGTCTCGGCATGGCTGCTGCTTCCTGTCTCGACGGCAAGCGGAATCATTCAATCGCGGTGATTGGCGATGGTTCCCTGACCGGCGGTATGGCCTTTGAAGCGCTGAATCAGGCGGGGCATCTCAAGAAAAATCTGATTGTTATTTTGAACGACAACGAAATGTCGATTTCAAAAAACGTCGGCGCACTTTCCGCATTTATTTCCCGCAAGATGACCGGCCGTTACTACCGTGATTTGAAAAAAGAGATGCAGGTATTGCTAAAAAATGTCCCGGCATTTGGTACCGATATTCTGCAATTTGCCCGTCGTGCGGAAAATTCGCTGAAGGGCTTTCTCACCCCCGGTTCCCTGTTTGAAGCACTCGGCTTCGATTACCTCGGCCCTCTGGATGGGCACGACCTGTCGCAACTGGTCGATGTGTTCAATAATATCAGTGAGCTGGACGGCCCGCTGCTGGTGCATGTCATGACAACCAAGGGGAAGGGGTACAAACCTGCCGAAGATACGCCGTCCAAATATCATGGTGTCGGCATTTTCGATGTTGCTACCGGCAAAGGGGGCGCCAAGCCTGCGGTCAAATCCTATACGGATCTGTTCGGCGAAACCCTGATGCAACTGGCGGCTGAAGACCCGAAAATTATTGCCATAACCGCCGCGATGCCGGACGGCACAGGGCTTAATCAATTTTCGCAGCGATTTCCGGAGCGTTTTTTTGATGTCGGCATAGCCGAGCAGCATGCGATGGCCTTTGCGGCAGGGTTGGCCGCGGATGGTTTCAGGCCGGTCACGGCAATATATTCAACCTTTGTCCAGCGTGCCTACGACCAGGTCTTTCATGACATCTGTCTGCAAAAGCTGCCGGTAACGATTGCGATGGACCGCGCCGGACTGGTTGGCGACGACGGCCCGACCCATCATGGCGCGTTCGATCTTTCCTATCTGCGGCATCTGCCCGGCATAACGGTGATGGCCCCCAAAGATGAGAACGAATTGCGCCACTTGCTTAAAACGGCAATATACTCCGGTCTGCCGATGGCGCTCCGTTATCCGAGGGGGGCTGGGTACGGTGTCGATCTGGATCAGGATCTGAAATGCCTTGAAATAGGGAAGGGCGAGCAGCTGCTTGACGGCAGCGATCTGATGATTATAGCCATTGGCTCTACGGTCTATCCGGCGCTTCAGGCGGCTGACGCGCTCAGGCTGAAGGGGATTTCCGCCGGGGTCGTCAATGCCCGTTTTGTGAAGCCGCTTGATGCCGATCTGATCATGGATGTCGCCCGCAGGACCGGCAGGATCGTAACGGTGGAGGAAAATGCCTTGCAAGGCGGTTTCGGCAGCGCCGTTCTGGAGCTACTGAATGATAATGCCCTACAGGATGTGAAGGTTCGAAGAATAGGCATTCCCGATCATTATATCGAACAGGGGAGCCAGGCCCAGCTCCGCAAGGATGTCGGGATCGATGCCGAAGGTATAACCTTGGCCGTTTTGGAATTCGTGAAATGAGGATGTCATGACGTTAGAAGAAGCCAGAAAAAAAATACTTTTTGCCCTTGATGTACATGGTCTGGATGATATCGACCGGTGGGCCGACACGTTAGCCGGTAAAGTCGGAATGTTCAAAGTCGGCAAGGAGCTGTTCACCTCCTGCGGGCCTGCGGCGGTCAAGGCTGTCCAGCGCCATGGCGGCCAGGTTTTTCTTGATCTTAAATATCATGACATTCCGAATACTGTTGCGAGCGCGATGCTTGAGGCTGCACGGCTCGGTGTCCAGCTGGCCAATCTGCATGCGTTGGGTGGCGGAGAAATGATGGAGGCCGCAGCGACTGCGGTGCGCAAAGAGTTCAGCGATGCGGAGCGTCCCCGGCTTCTGGCGGTGACGATCCTGACCTCATCCACTGTAGAAACGCTCAGGCAGGTCGGAATCGACCATTCGGTTCAGGATATGGTGGTGCGCCTGGCGCGACTCGCCAAAGAGTCCGGCATGGATGGTGTCGTTGCCTCGCCGCTTGAGATAAAATTGATCAGAGAGGCGTGCGGCCCGGATTTTCTGATAGTTACTCCGGGGGTGCGCCCATCTTTTGCCGCCGTTGATGATCAAAAGCGCATTATGACTCCGGCGGAAGCGGTCTCGGCCGGAGCCGACTATCTGGTAATCGGCCGTCCGATTGCAAAAGCTGTGGACCCTGTTCAAGCGGCGGATCTTATCGCCGCCGAGATTGCCGATGGTGCCGCATGAAAGGTGAACTGATATTCGGAGTCAACCCGGTAAAAGAGTCTCTTCAGGGTACACGCGGCGCTTACAACCTGTACGTGCAGATCAGTGCCACCGATCACCGGGTTGAAAAGATAATCAGGATGGCCGAGGATAAAGGGGTTGCGGTTCACCGCCGGGATAAGGGCGATCTTACCAGGATGTGCGCCTCTTCGCATCATCAGGGTATCGCTCTGGAGGTGGAACCGTTTCGCTATACCGATTTTGACGATCTGCTGGCGGCGATCGGCCAGTCGGGCAGTGGCGGCTTTCTTCTGGTTTTAGATGCCATTCAGGACCCTCACAACCTGGGCGCCTTGATCCGTTCGGCCGCCTGCGCCGGGGCCGATGGTGTTATTATCCCCAAAGACCGGGCTTGCGGAATCACCGCCGCCGCCGAGAAGACGTCGGCCGGCGCCGTGGAGACTGTTCCGGTGGTGATGGTTACCAATATTGCCCAGACGCTTGAGACGCTGAAAAAACTTGGCTACTGGGTGTATGGTCTTGACGGCTCTGCCAGACAGTCAGTTTATCAGACCGATTTTTCCGGAAACGTGGCGCTGGTGGTCGGCGGTGAAGGGGAGGGGATCAGGCCGCTGGTGCGCAAACAGTGCGATGTGGTGATGTCGATCCCGCAGTATGGCGGGGTAAGCTCGCTAAATGCCTCGGTCGCCGGCGGAATCGCGCTGTTTGAGGTTGCAAGAAAGGTGCGGGGGTAAGCTGAAAACCGTTCAGGCACACAATGCACGAAGCCCGCAGCCATTATCCGGCTGCGGGCTTCTTTTGTATTTATTCATTTAGTGGATAAAGATGAAACTGCCGTCAAATGAACCATAACCCTGGCTGGCTACTCCGTTTCTTCTGCTGCCTTGATAAGAGTGGGAGCCGGGCCTGATTTCGATCAGCACCTCACCGCCATTGTAAGTAGTTATCAGCCCCGCATGTACTGCGGCGGTGCAGACGGATGAATCATCGGTATAGAGGCCGTTCCCCCAAAGACTGCCTATCGCCCCCCCTGGAGGACAGAAATATCTGACGCGCTCTCCGTTTCTTCCCCGCATATTGCCAACCGTGGTACCCCATTCAATCTGAATGGCATTTGTTGCCCGATGCCTCTGGCCGGTGTCTTCCGGGGCCGGTATTCCAAATGATCCGAGTCCGCCCGGTAACGGTACCGAAATGCCTGGGCCATCCGGCAATGGAATACGTTCACGGTTCTCGCCCCTGCGGTTAAATTCATCCCTTACGTTATCGTCGCTTTGACGCTGGCCGCCCGTAACAAACACAAAGCTGCCCTGAAAGGAGCCATAACCTTTGCTGCTTACACCGTTTCGCCTGCTCCCTTGGTATGATCCGGCTCCCGGTCTGATTTCAATCGTAACATCTCCGCCGTTATAGGTATCAATAATACCGGCATGTACCGCAGCGGTACAGATTGAGGAATCATCGGTATAAAGCACGTTCCCCCACAGACTATTGGAAATACTGCCGCCTGGAGGGCAGAAATACGCCACACGTTGCCCATTTCTGCCACGCATGGAACTTGCCTGAGTCGTCCAGCTGATCTCCTGCATTGCAAAGGCCGTTGTTTCTAAAGCGGTTGAGAATAATAACAGCACCAGCATCAGTCTAATAACCCGTTTCATACGCACCCCCTTGAATCCGGCTTTTGTCGTTAATTTTATCAAAGCCTGCTTTATCGTCAAGTCCGGCTACAAATATTCTTGCATGTCGCAAGAATGGGAAAAAATTGACAGTGAACATTCATATATATTATATGTAAAAACCTAAGATGCTAGGATCCAAATTCGGGTACCCTGGACTTAGCATGATTTTACCATAACCGGCAACAATCCGCGGTCCTACCAAAAGCTGGCATTCATCTTGCTTCGAATCCAAAGCTTTAACGCAATGGTTCCGTAAACCCTGAAAACAACGATTATTATGGATAAGCATTTTGCTTATTTTTTAAACAACGCTGTCTAAAAAGGAGGCTGTACAATGGAGATTTTTGGCAAAAACGTGTTTAACCAAACAGTTATGAGAGAAAGGCTGCCGAAAGGTGTATTCAAAAATCTGAAAAAAACCATAGACGAAGGTCTGCCGCTGGATCCCACCATCGCAGATGTTGTCGCTACGGCAATGAAAGAGTGGGCTGTTGAAAGAGGTGCAACACATTTTACCCACTGGTTCCAACCGATGACCGGTATTACTGCAGAAAAACATGACTCATTCCTTTCACCAACAGAAAATGGCGCCCTGATGGAGTTCTCCGGAAAAGAGCTGGTCAAGGGCGAGCCGGATGCTTCATCTTTCCCCAGCGGCGGTCTGAGAGCAACCTTCGAAGCCAGGGGTTATACCGCCTGGGACTGCACCTCTCCTGCGTTTCTGAGAGAAGAAGCTGACGTCATCACCCTTTGCATCCCGACCGCCTTCTGCTCGTACACCGGTGAGGCCCTGGACAAGAAGACCCCTCTGCTCCGCTCCATGGAGGCGCTCTCTACACAGGCTCTGCGTGTTCTCAAATTGTTCGGAAATACGACTGCCAGCAGGGTTACCTCAACTGTCGGCGCCGAGCAGGAATACTTCCTTGTGGACAAATCTTTTTTCCTGAAAAGACCGGACCTGATGATGGCCGGCAGAACGCTTTTCGGGGCCATGCCCTCAAAAGGGCAGGAACTGGAAGACCACTATTTCGGCACTATCAAGGAAAGAGTGCTGTCGTATATGAAGGAAGTAAATGAGGAGCTGTGGAAACTGGGCGTTACCGCAAAAACCCAGCACAACGAAGTTGCACCGGGACAATTTGAACTCGCCCCGATTTTTGAGAACACAAACATCGCTACTGATCACAATCAGATGATTATGGATGTTCTGAAGCGGGTCGCCATCAGACATGGCCTGGTCTGCCTGCTGCACGAAAAACCATTTGCCGGTGTAAACGGCTCCGGCAAGCACAACAACTGGTCCATGAGCTCAAACGATGGGCAGAACCTGCTTGAACCGGGTCACACCCCACATGAAAATGCCCAGTTCCTGACCTTCCTGATGGCGACAATCAAAGCGGTGGATACGTATGCGGGGCTCCTGCGCTGCTCGTGCGCCAACGCCGGCAATGACCACCGCCTGGGCGCCAACGAGGCCCCCCCGGCAATCATTTCCATATTCCTTGGCGAGCAACTTGCCGACATCCTCGACCAGATCGTGGCCGGCGGAGCAAAAACATCCTCAACCAACGCGGACATGAGGATCGGTGTAACCACACTTCCCGCACTGGCCAAGGACGCTACCGACAGAAACAGAACCTCGCCGTTCGCTTTTACCGGTAACAAGTTTGAATTCAGGATGCTCGGTTCCTCTTTCTCAATTTCAGGCCCCAATATTATCATCAATACAATCATTGCCGATGCACTGAAGGAATTTTCCGACAAACTCGAAAAATCGAAAAACTTTTCAGCCGACCTTGAGAAACTGCTTCAAGATACCGCCAAAAAGCATAAGCGCGTCGTATTCAACGGCAACAACTACTCCGACGAGTGGGTCAAGGAAGCCAAGAAGCGCGGCCTGCTGAATATTCCCAACACCCCCAAGGCACTGAAGGAGCTGGTAACAAAGGAAGCCGTTGAGT
>CAIYDX010000151.1 GCA_903925005.1 uncultured Geobacteraceae bacterium | reverse complement strand
GATAGAATGGTTGGTCGCGCTTCCATAACTACCTGATGGAGCCCATGCTTTTCAATTATTAAAGATCAAAATCATGCATTAAATACTGTGACGAACCATATTTACAACAGACATCTTGTTAAAAGTCAGAGTGCCGGTCTTGTCGAGACAGATGGTCTGTACACTGCCAAGAGTTTCCACCGCATCGATGTGCCGGATGAGAACCTTGTGTTTCCTCATGGTGCGGATGTCCAGAGCGAGAATCGTTGTGGCAACGGTCGGGAGACCTTCAGGAATCGCTGCTACTGCAAGCGAAATGGCGCTTCTAAGAATCTGGAGGAGACCATAGCCACGCAACAGCCCTACAACAAAAACGAGGCCGCATACCCCTCCGCCGATCAGGACCAGTTGATTGCCGAGCCGGTCCAGCTGTTTCACCATCGGTGACCTGGGGGACTTTGCCTCGCCGACCATGCCCTGAACTCTGCCGAGTTCGGTATACTTCCCTGTTCCCACCACAACGGCCAGACCTTGACCTCCAGTTACCAGGGTTCCCATGTAAGCTGTGTTAATCCTGTCGGCGAGTGGTATATCCCGTTTGACAAGCGGCTCCGAATATTTGATAACCGGCAGGCACTCTCCCGTCAATGCTGATTCATCAATGCTCAAGTACCGGGACTCAACAATCCGGCAATCTGCGGCGACATAGCTACCGGGCCTGAGTACCAGCAGGTCTCCAGGAACAACCTCTTCTCCCTTGATTTCCATCGGCGTGCCGTCACGGATAACTGAAGCGGTAGGTCGCACCAGCCGCCTGATGGAGTTGATCGTCATCTCCGCCTGGCTTTCAGTCACATACCCTATTGTTGCGTTGATAGCGATTACTACCATGATTACGATGGCTTCAGTAATGCCACCGGTAAAAACAGAAATGAGCGCCGAGGCGGTGAGGAGCATAACTGGAAGTGACTTCAACTTATCGATGAATATTTTGAACCCTGAGCGGGGCACCGATTCGGGAAGGAGGTTAGGGCCAAACTTTTTCAAATAATCCCGGAAACAGGTTCCGGGAAGGCCGGCAGTGACCGAACTGTTGAAGGAGACCGCCACCCGTTGACTCTCCATGAGGTGCCACGGCTTCTCTTTTTGTTCTTCCGCATTGACGACCAGTTCCCGCAGCTTTCTCCGGCTTACCTTGTTGTTTCTCTTTTCATAGCAGAGAAGATTATTGTTTTTTGCCGTAAGAAGCGGCTTGCCGATTATTGCATCGTAATCGGATGGGTGCTGCAGATGCTCTGAGATGAGTCCTTCGATAAGTAAGGCGATCTCCCAAAACGAAGTTTCAGGTGTGTAGAAAACAAGGAGGTTCCCGGTCAACACATTTACAGAACAAGAGACGATCTGATTATTTTCGGCAAGAATGGACTCGATGAGTGTTTTTAAAGGCTCACAACGATACAACGCCCGAACCTTGTATCTCGCCCGACCTGCAATGGCCGTATGGATGGGCAGGACCACAGGACTCACTTTATCGGCAGAGAGCCCCAGCTTACACAGGGAAACGGTCGACTTCTGATGTGTGCCCTGTACAAGCATTAGTCGGTTCAAGCATGAGACGATTTATGATGGGATTTGGTGGTGGTTTCCCTGGCCTTGGGTAGAGCCGAACCTGCCACTTCCTTCAATCCTTCTATCACGCCGATCATCATTCCCTTTACGGTCAGTATGGCACTGTTGCTGATGTCCCCAGCCGCTTCGATTGCTCCTGTAACAACCACTTTTGCAACTTCTTCAACATTACCGCCGATCTCTTTTGTCGCCTCCAGGATGCCGTCAACGGCCCTTCTCGCTACAACGCCAACGTCTGCTCCGATCTCGTAAGCGCCGTGTACAGATCCCTTCACGGTCATTCTGGCTACGGAGAGGATATCGCCGCCGACATCGCTCACTCCCATGACAACCCCTTTTGCCACGCACTTTGTGCTGATCATCAGACCCGTGCCGACCTCTTCGGTTGCCGCGATAGCACCCTTGAGCACATCCTTGGTCACGTTCAAACCTTCCGTGGCCGTTGAGCCGGTTGCCTGAAGGGTATTGGCGACCGTATTTCTGACGAGACTCACTATTTCCGCTTCAATCTCGTTGATCCCCTTGAGGCTGCTGACTATGCCTTCCCTCACAGTTGTCTGGGTTTTGCCGTTTCCTGCGCCAACCACCTTTTCACTCTTGATTTCCTTTTTCATGGCCGGCTCTCCTTTTAGAGTTGAGCTGCCATCTTTCTTAGCTGCGGTTTTTTTTATTGCAGGCGCTTTTTGCGTTTTCACCACTTCGGGATGAATATTTTCGCTTTCGTGCTTAGGTTTTGTCATGATTCATTCCTTTTTCTGCAAGTTTTGATGAGATTTAATGTTCAAACGACTATCCGCTCTTTACTTTCGTTGTGCCTTCAGGAATATGTTAAACGCATACCATAAGGCAACATGCCAGGCAGGAGCTTTGATTTTTCCCCGCGCAATCTGGTAGATGCCAACTCCGGCAAGTGTTACAAAAGCGGTGTGCGGCAGGTCCAGGTTACCGCCGGATAGTTTCTGTATCTGCGCATCAAGGGCCTTATAGCTTGTAATTGTTGCTTGCGCCACGCTCCCCGGATTTTGCTTGTCGGAGATAAGCAGAAACAATTTGTTTTTTTCAGCAAATTCGGCAATTTTTGGAACCTCTCCGGAGTAGGAGAGGAGCACGCTTCCGGTAATAGGGATTGACTTGGCCGCAGTAACTAACGGGCACCGGGCGAGTTGTTCCTCTACAAAAGCGAAATAGGCTTTATTCCCCTTTTCGGAGGGAATCTTTATTCGCAACCTCCCGGCAGCCCGATGGATGCAGTACGCTTCGGGAAACATCAGGCAGGCACCTTTTTTGTGGAATGCGGCTTCATCGCCTCTGTAGTTTCAGAAGCGGCTGCCGACTGTACTGTTTCGGCAGCCGCTGCTCCAGCCGCTGCCGAAGCCATTGCGGTTTGCTGCTCTTCGGACAGCTCGGCTTTTACCTCCGCCAATAGATCTTCGATCTTTTCTCCAGCCTCTGCCATTGTTTCCTTTCCCTTCTCGTAGAGCAGGATTCCACCCTTTATGGCTCCTTTTGACAATGGACGTGCGATGCTGGCAAGAATGGGGAGTACTACAGGAGCGAGGACTGCGGCTCCGATACCAATGAAGATCCCATAAACAGCATTTTTCTTAACGTCGTCGGTTAGTCCCAAAATTGCACCTCCATAAACATTTTTTTAAATGAATGAACCCAGAAATGACAGCCGTGGAAAAAAATTGCAACTAAAGTGCCATAGAATTATTTATAGATAAATATGAGAAACTTACTGTTTTGTATAAGGTAGTTACGGAAAAAGATGTGTCGGATGGAGGAACAAATATCTGCTGAATCCGTCACTTTTAACATATCTGCCATATATGACGGATGATGCCGTATTGCAAATTGTTTGTCCGGCTTGCTTGATACTCTTGCTATTTTCTTTTCAACTTGTCGTCATTTCCACGTTTTGGAACGTGAGAAAAGGCCTATGTTCAATAAAACTACCATTATCCAGGTTTTCATTGTCGTTCTTCTTATTTGTGAGGATGTTCAATTAGTTAGCAAACCTAAGTGATACAAATATTGGACTTAACTCGTCCATCATATATGGCAGTTATGTTAAAAATGACGGATTGCACCGGCAGAAATCCTTTCCACTCCACCTCGCATTTCTAAATACACTTGCACATTCGGGCTGTTACACTCTCCATTGCAATAAATATTATCTGGCGCGTAAGTTGCTCCATCAGCTTTATTATGAAAAGTTACTTGAGTGATTGTGGAGAGTAAACAATGAGTCATGACAAAGATCATCATAAGGAACACGTCAACGGCAAAAGGTGCACAATAAATCACGTTCACACCAATGAGTGCCACGGAGACCATGAGCCTGGGACAGAGCACAACATAGAACATGAGCAGGAAACTAAACATCACAAAGATCATGAACCCAGGACCGAACATCACAAAAAGCATAAAAACTGAAATGTCTTTCTTGCGTTATCTGCTTTTAAAATAGTCGTTTATGCGGAACATTTTAAGGTAAGTTCGAAAAATGCGAAAAATATTATTTTAAGTCCTGCCGACCATCCGTAGTCATCAGGGCATTTGTTACGCCGCAAAGCGATGCAATAGGCTGTTCAGGAATAAATGGATAATGAAAAAACATAATAAAAATATATCCGATATTCTAAATGCCAAAATCCTTATCGTTGACAATATGAAACCTAATGTCATTTTGCTCGAACAAACGCTACACGGTGCCGGATATACTTCCATCACATCCACGATGAACCCGAATAAAGTGTGTGACCTGTATCGCACTAACCGCTATGACCTGATTTTGCTTGATATCAATATGCCCGGTATGGACGGATTTCAGGTGATGGAGTGTCTGTATGAAATCGAGGAGGACGACTATCCTTCTGTGCTTGTCATCACCGCCGAACCGGGGCACAAGTTACGTGCATTACAAGCAGGAGCAAAAGATTTCATCAGCAAGCCGTTCGAGCTGCTTGAGGTATTGACTCGTGTTCATAACATGGTGGAAGCAAGCCTTCAACAGAAGGAAATAGCAGAGCATAAAGAAGATAATCCGGCAATATCAAACGTTATCCAGCGAAACATTCGCAAGATTATCAAAATCCGCAAGAAGGCAAACAGCGAGCAAAGTTTACAAACTCGTGGGCCTATATAATCGTTTGTGTAAATGGAAAAATCGGTAAAACTCAAACAAAAGGAGAGACCGATGGCCACCACAGACGAACTGCTCGACATTTTGATGAAGAACTACAAGAAGCCCGAAGATTTGATTGGAGAGAACGGG
>CAIYDX010000150.1 GCA_903925005.1 uncultured Geobacteraceae bacterium | reverse complement strand
GGCAGAGGCAAACTGCAGCAGCACCCATTCAGGGACATTGTAGGCCCAGATGGCAATATTATCCCCTTTTTTGATGCCGAGGCTCAGCAGCCCTTTGGCTATTTGGCGGCAGGTATCGTTGAACTGCTTGTAACTGTAGCGCAAGTTCCGTTCATGATATACCAGCGCTTCGTTGTCCGGATAGCGCCGGGCCATGTCGTCCAGAAGTGAGCCGACGGTGTGGGTGAGTTGCTGTGACATGATAACCTCCGGTTCAAAACATAAATTCTAATTGCACGTCTAACAGTACGTATTTACGAGCTTTTCAGATAGCACGTGGCGACGGTTGAGTCAAGAAGGAAAAGAATTTGCAGCAGATGTTTAGTTGCAGACAAAGTAAAATGAGATATTATGTATTAATTTATGAGGACAATTTCTTTCTGATTATGTATTATCTCTTCTGAACTTACATTAAAACATTATATTATTTAATTTACGGTTTTACAGATCAATATTAGCTGTCTAGCTGTTCCATGCACGGCATCTGCTATTCAGCCCTGCAAACAGATGGACCCATTTGACTTGCCGATCAGCCGTGACGTGGAGTTCCTGCCATGAGTAATCATCTGAAAGCTGCTTTCGACCATCTGGGGCGGTTGGTAACCAGGTTTACCCCGACACGAGCAGGACTTGACGAGCGTCAACTTTCCGCGAATCGCCTGTTGGTATACATCTGCCTGATCACTTCCATATTTGCCCTGCTTTATACGTCCGTATCACTGGTAATCGGTTTTTACGTCGGGGCGATCCTGATGCTTACCTGTTTTGTCCTGCTGTTTGTCATTTTATTCCTCTTCCAGGGCGGCGGATCATTCCGCTTGTGCGCCAACCTTTATCTGGCCTGTTGCTGCTTTGCTGCCGTTCTCGGCTGCAGTTTTTTTTCCGGCGGCATTCATTCCATGGTTTTCCCATGGTTCGCCCTGATTCCTATTGCCGGGGTATTGCTTTTTGGCAATAGCCTGGATACGCTGCTCTGGTTCCTGATCTGTTGTGCCATCACTTTGATGTTCGGATTGGCCGGTACGCTCGGTTTTCAATTCCCCGAACTTTATCATCTGGAATTCATCGGTTTCTTCTACACCATCTGCGTCATTGGATTGGTGATGATTCTGTTTTTCATGGCCCTGGCTTTTGACTTCAATCGTAATATTGCCATGAAGAGAATTCTCGAACAGAACGACGCCCTGCAGCAAGCCCGGGAACAGGCAGAAGCCGCAACCCGATCCAAAAGCGAGTTTCTGGCCAACATGAGCCATGAAATCCGGACGCCGATGAATGCGATCATCGGCTTCAGCGGGCTCTGTCAGAAAACCGATCTGAACAGCAAACAGCGCGATTATCTGGTCAAGATAGAGACTTCGGCCCTCTCCCTGCTCGGAATTATCAACGACATCCTGGATTTCTCCAAGATAGAGGCAGGTAAACTGACCATGGAGCAGACCGATTTCAGGATTGAGGATGTTGTCAACAACATCGCCGGCATGATAGCGACCAGGGCCGCCGAAAAGGGGCTGGAGATTGTCAGCTCCATCGACCCGGAAATACCGCTGAATCTGGTAGGCGATCCGTTGCGCCTTGGGCAGGCCCTGATCAACTTGGCCGGTAATGCCGTCAAATTCACCGAGACCGGAAATATTTTCATCAAAACAGATCTGGTGGAGAAGGACCAACAGCACTGCGTGGTTCGCTTCACAATCCGGGATACCGGACTCGGTATGAGCGAGGAACAGATATCCCGCCTCTTTATTGCCTTCAGCCAGGCCGACGCGTCGGTAACCCGCAAATTCGGCGGCACCGGTCTGGGGCTGGCCATTTCCAAAGATCTGGTAGAAATGATGTGCGGCTGCATCGACGTGGAAAGCCGCCCCGGCATCGGCAGTAGTTTCAGTTTCACGGCCCGTTTCGGCCTGAATGACCAGCTGGTTGCCGATCATCTCCAGGTGCCGGTCAACCTGACCGGTTTGAAGGTACTGGTTGTCGACGACAACCAGCTGGCTAGAGATGTTCTTGTTGAGCAGCTTTCCGCTTTCAACTTCGAAACCGGAGCGGTTGATTCCGGTCAGGCCGCTCTTACCGCCCTTGAACAGACTGACAGTGTCAAACCCTTTGATCTGGTGCTGATGGATTGGCAGATGCCGGGCATGGATGGTATCGAGACCGTGCGACAGATGCGCAACAACCGAAACATTACTCAGGTTCCGGTGACGATTATGGTGACAGCCTTCGGCCGTGAGGAAGTGATGAATCATGCCGAGAAAGCCGGTATCAACACGCTGCTGATAAAACCGGTCAGTCCGTCGCTGCTCTTCGACACAATCATGCAGAATTTTGGACATGAAGTTCGAAGAACCAACCAGGTTCAAACCTCGGCCAACATCTGTCCCGAACAGCTGGGCCATGTCCTGGGTGCTCGTGTGCTGCTGGTCGAAGATAATCCGATGAACCAACAAGTAGCTACCGAACTCCTTGAAGAAGCCGGAGTGGCCCTGGATATTGCCAACAACGGACAGGAAGCGGTTGCCGCTGTTTCCAGCCATGAATACGAGCTGGTATTCATGGACATCCAGATGCCGATAATGGGAGGATATGAGGCAACAGCCATTATTCGCCGAGAACATAAATCAGACAGCTTGCCGATCATCGCCATGACCGCCCATGCCATGAGTGGTGTCCGTGAAGAGTGCCTGGCCGCCGGCATGAATGATTACCTGAGCAAGCCGCTCGAACCCAAGCGGCTCTATGCCGTTTTGGCAAATTGGATCCAGCCTAGAAAGCGCGTTATCACCACTCCGATAACGACCAGACCCGATATCATCCGGAAGAATGAAACCGGATCCCGCATGCCCGAAAAATTGGCAGGTTTTGACCTGGATTCCGGGTTGGAGCGTCTTAATGGCAACCACGTTATTTACCGACAGCTGATTTTGGGTTTTTCCAGCCATTATCGCCAAACAGCTGTAGAATTGCGTCAGTTGATCAGCCAAGGTAACCGTACTGAAGCCGGACAACGTGCACACACATTGAAAGGAATAGCCGGAAATTTGTCTGCCGACGAAGTATTCAGGCTAACTGATGAAATTGAACGGGCTATGGCCAGTCCAACCGGTCCAGACGAGTGGCACCTCTTGAACGACTTGGAAGAAGCGCTTCAGGTGGTGGCACGCTCCGGTGAACTTCTGGCTGAATCCATACCGGCTAAACCGGCAGCCGGTCAAACGCCAACAGGTGCTGACCCGGCCATCCTGGCCGAATTAATACACGAACTGGCTAATCGCATCCGTCGTGATGATCCCCTCGCTATTGATATTATGGAACAGCTCAAGGATCTTTCCGGACTGCCTGTGGAGATACTGCCGACGCTCGCTGACCTGGAACGCCTGTTATCCGAATTTGATTTCGATAAGGCCGGATTAACCTTGCAAACCGTAACAACCCAGCTCGAACTCGATACAAGAGGTGCAGACCTTGCCTGATACCGCCATCAAATTAACTATCCTCATTGTTGATGACGAACCGGCCAATATCCGTATTTTGGTTGAACTTCTGAAGGGGAATTACCAACTGCGTACCGCTACCAACGGCGAAAAAGCTTTGGCAATTGCCCGGTCTGATGATCCCCCCGATCTGATCCTGCTGGATATATTAATGCCCGGAATTGATGGTTATGAGGTGTGCCGCCGGCTGAAGGCCGATGCCTGCAGCAGCAGAATCCCGGTTATCTTCATCACCGGTAAGAATGGGGAACAAGATGAGATCTACGGTTTCCAGGTGGGTGCGGTCGATTACGTTACCAAACCATTCAGTCCGATAATTATCCAGGCGCGGGTACAGACTCATGCCGATTTGATAAAATACCGCGACATTCTGGAACGCCAGTCCTACAGCGACGGCTTGACCGGTATTGCCAACCGCAGGCGATACGAAGAAAATCTGGGCGTCACCTGGAACTTTGCGTGCCGGGAGGGTTTCACACTGGCGTTCATCATGATCGACATTGACGAATTCAAGAAATATAACGACATGTATGGGCACCAGGCTGGTGACGACTGCCTTCGCCAGGTTGCACAGGCTCTGAACGATATCACCAGGCGCAAGATCGATCTGCTGGCCCGCTATGGCGGCGAGGAATTTTGCTGTCTGCTGCCGAACACCGACATGGACGGAGCCAGGCATATGGCTGAGATGTTTCGTGAAGCGGTCCTGGCATTGCGGATACCTCACGAGAATTCCACTGTCGGACCGGTGGTCAGCATCAGCCAGGGCTTTTCCGCAATCCAGGCATCAGGGCTGTTGAACCCGTGCTTGTTGGTAAAAGCCGCCGACGAGGCCCTGTTTAACGCCAAGTTGGCCGGTCGTAACTGCATCTGTCAAAAAGAGGTCTGTTACTGACATCTTACTGATAATTATGAAGGTAGCCCTCATCCCTCATATCCCTCATCCTGATGTTTGCTACGGCAGTGAAAAGTAGAACGTCGCTCCGATTCCTGGTTCGGCTTCGGCCCAGATTCTTCCGCCATGCCTCGAAATTATGCGCTGGACAGTCGCAAGACCGATGCCGGTGCCTTCAAATCGGCTGGAATCATGCAGTCTTGTAAAGACATTGAAAAGCTTGTCCACATCCTTCATATCAAAGCCGATGCCGTTATCGCGGATATAGTATATCGAACCGGATTCTGTCCTATCAACTCCGAACTCAATCAGCGCCTCGCTATTTTCCGAGCTGTATTTCCATGCGTTGTTCAGCAGGTTGACCATAGCCATTTTCAGAAGTTTGGAATCACCGGCAACAACTACATCCGGTTCGATGCGTGTTACCACGGACCGATCCGGATACTCCAGGGTCAACTCTTTCAGGACCGCTTCAGCCATGGAGCTAAGATCGACATTACCTGAAACGATCTCGACGCGCGTTAACTGAGACAAATGCAGCAGAGCGTCTACCATATCGTTAAGCCATGTGCCAGCCTCGTAAATACTGGCAATATATGTTCTTGTTTCCGGTTCTAGATTGCTGTCATCTTCAAGCAGTAATTGGCAGTAGCTCGAAATCCTGGTAAGCGGTCCGTGCATGTCATGCGAAACCGAATAATTAAATGCTTCAAGCTCGTTGTTGACGGCAGCAAGATCACGCGCTCTCCGGTTCAGTTCGTCATTAAGGAGTCGAATCTGTTCCAGATGCAGATGGTCTCTCTCTTCGGTAATCTTCCTTTGTGTAATATCCCTGTCAAAACCGAGTATGTATTTTTTCCCGCCGATTAATATAAGCCCGGCATGTATTTCGAGCGGGAATTGGTCGCCATCCTTTTTGCAATGCCAGATTTCCGCGGTCACCCACTCGCCGGCAATAACTTTGGCGGCGAGACCTTCGGCAATTTTGTTCGTCTCGGCACTGTTCAGATCATAAATAAACAGCCTGCAGAGTTCATCCACCGTGTAGCCATGCTGATCCGCGGCTGCCTGATTAGCGGCAACGATCCGCCCTGATTCATCCCCCTCCACACCAATAATGAAAATAGAGTCGGGAGCCCGCTCAAACAGAATTCGATAGCGCTCTTCGCTTTCCTGTATCCTTGTCTCAGCGCTTTCAAGCGATTCGAGCATCACGAAACAGAATACTCCGCCAGCCAGAAATGCGATACAGCTTGAGAGACGGATCAAATCGGATACCATTGCAAGTATGATTGCCAGGGCAAGGAATGTGCTGACTACAATAAGTATTGTTCGTCTGGACAGTGTCATTTGATACCCTGTTTACGCTCTATAAGTAATAGAGTCAAGTACCTGGTATTAATGTCGGGCGGCAGCTTGACTGACATTTCTAGCCGCTGTGGTGACTACAAAAAACAACGAAAGAAACTCGCCAAAATATATGATATAGTCGATTACTCTTCTTGCCGGTTAACATACTTGGAGTTCATAAAACATGAGCGAGGCAGCGTACACGGATACACCCGAATTGCCAGACCTGACCGATATAACGCGATATTGCCGGTTCGAGGATATCGAACCGTTCTTGCGGATGCTCGCGGATACAGTGAAATCCGACTACAACCGTCTTATCGACTGGAGATGTGAAAATGAGCAGTTGGTTGCGAAAATCGCGCTGACACGGGGCCCTTCGCTTAAAACAATCCATGAGAACCTTAACAAAATCGAACTGGAACGCTTCCTGCTAGTTCCCTCGGTGCATGAATTGCATCGGTCATGTACCGAGTATCGGGATTTTCTGTCGTCGCATGTAATGGATACCGTTATCGCGGAAATGTCTGACGCCGGATTCATTGCCCCGCCGGTGCCTTTTGCACTTATCAGCATGGGGAGCGATGGCCGTGAAGAACAGACTCTTATCACAGACCAGGACAACCTGATTGTCTATGGCGACGATGGCGGTGAAGCGGCTGACCGCTATTTTACGGAATTTTCAATCCGCTTGGTTGACAGATTGGAAGAGGCGGGATTCATGCGCTGCACAGGCGATATCATGCCGACAAATCAGATCTGGCGCGGCTCGTTCACCCAATGGCGCAAGCGACTCTTTTCCATTGTCAGGTACGAAGGTGAAGATATCGGCAAAAACGTCATGAATCTGATCGTACTGTCAGATGCCCGCTATGTGGCCGGCAATCGTGAACTGGCCTCGGAATTGATCGACATGATCAGAGCCATGGAACGGGATTATTTTCAGGTTCTATGGGGGATGGCCAGGGCCGCAACTGAGATGAAACTGGCTCTCGGTTTTATGAAGCGAATCTGGACGGAAGGGAGCGGCGAGCATAAAGGGGAATTCAATGTAAAATTGCTTGCCTGGGCTCCGCTTGTCATGAACGTCCGTATTCTGGCCATCAACCAGAGTGTCCCTGCAACCAGTACGTTGGAGCGAATTTCGCTGCTTGAAAAGGAAGGGAGTTTTTCCCCATCATTTGCTAGAGATCTTATCGATGCCTATCACATTCTCACGAGACATCGGATACTGATCCAGATCAAGGCCATGAAAGGAATCCAGAACGATTCGTATCACCTCAACCCTTACCAACTTTCATCTGCTGAGCGAGAGAAAATCCGTCACGCCATGATCAAGATCGAAGAGTTGCAAAAGTTAATTCATGCTAATTTCCATATTGTGTAAGAACATCTTATCCAAGTTCAGATAATTTGCACGTACTTAGTTCCGGCATTGGCCTTCCGGTATGGTACCCTTGCGCATAGTCGATTCCCAAAGCATGCACTGCCTTGAGCAGATCCTCATCTTCAATATATTCGGCTATGGTTTGTATGCCGAATTCGGCGGCCAGAATAGCAAGAGTCTTAACAAAGGCCATATCCTTCCGGTCGTTCAGCATGTTCCTCACAAACATACCCTCTATCTTGACAAAATCTATTGGCAGTCTCCGGATATATTGAAACTATGAAAATCCAGAACCGAAGTCGTCAATTGCGAACTTGAAACCTTCCATTCTAAGATCAAGCACAAACTGTTCAAGCAGAGTCATGTTCTTGACCGTCTCACGCTCAGTTATCTCAAAAACGACATGACTATGCTGAATATCATATTCCCGCGCCAGGCGTATTACCATGGGTACAAATTCTTTCAGAATAAGTGACTTCGGAGAAAGATTTATGAATATAAGCCCTTCGTAACCGGTTTCCCGCATTTTGGCAAAAACCTTTTCCATCAGAATGCCATCCAGCTTGCTGATAATGGAGAGTTTTTCTGCAATTTCTATGAATTCAGAGGCGGCAATTACTTTATCTCCTAGCTCAATTCTACAAAGTACTTCATGACAGATTATCTCCCTGCTTCCGGTTGTCACTATCGGCTGGAAATATGGAATTATCCGTTTTTCTTCGATTACCTGCAACAACAACCGTGACATCTCGCTGCTCTTCTCAAACACTTCAGAAACATCTTCATGGGTCGGAAGTACAATACAGTTTCTTCCCATAGATTTTGCCTTATAGGTCATGTTGTCGGCAAACAGGAAGAGATCTTTCGCACTTTGTGCATGAGCCGGATACATGGCCATGCCAATAGACGCCGAACCGCGTATTATCGTGCCGTCCGCGGCTGTTATCTCCATCTGCGCAAGAGATTCACGGATCCGGTCCGCAACAACGTATACCTGTTCGTCGCCGGCTTCGCAGATGATCACCGTAAATTCATCACCACCGTACCGGGCAAGAATATCTCCTTTTCTCAAGCATTCATGAATAGTAAGCGCTACCTTGGAAAGGTATTTGTCGCCCATGAAATGGCCGAACATATCATTTACATGTTTGAAATTATCCAGATCAATCATAAGTAGACCAAAACTTTCTTGATGACGCTCAGAGCGCCCCACTTCATATCCCAGAAGTTCCCAGAAGAGTCGTTGGTTAAAAAGGTCGGTCAAGGGGTCGCGAGTAGCATAATATTCGAGATCCTTGGTGTATTTGTATATCGCTTTTATCGAGCCGACAACATTCAGCATGGTGGTCAATATTCCGTTAATAACCAGAGAACGTATCGGATCGGCTACCGCCTGGGATTGAACGCCAATTCCTACAACTCCGCCGATTTGTGGCGTTTCCATAAAAAGCGACTTGGTTTGGAATTCAATTTCCGAGTGATCAAGAGACAGATTTGGTAAATTCATATTGACGATTGTATGAATTATTTTGATTTCCGCGATTTCTGAAATAGAAAGTTTTTCATGTATGACCCGTTGACGGACAATCTCTTCCATGATCTGCTTGGTTTCATTGGACGGTGAGTTCGTCCAGAAGATATCGATATCATATGATTCCTCATCAATTTGAAAAACGCTGAATATTGTGTAGGCTTGCATGACCGTATTCACTTCGTTCAGCAGGTAGCTTACTCGCTCTTTCCAGTCACGTATGGTTTCCGATGTTATTATAAAGCGTTCAAGAACCTTGATTTCAAACTCCAGCATCTCCTTGCC
>CAIYDX010000149.1 GCA_903925005.1 uncultured Geobacteraceae bacterium | reverse complement strand
GAGCAGTTGGGGGTAGCCGGGAGAGTCAGACTCATAGCGCAGAGGGCATTCAGAAAATTGCTGGCGTCGTTGCCACCTCTGCCTACACCAAAAATGCTACCGGCAACCGGCTAACGCTCAGCCAACCGCCGTTTTTAGGATTAATCTCCCCGAGCACAAAGTAAAGGGTTTGGAAATTTTCAAATAATAGTCATTTTCCAATTGGTGGGATATTTATTTTAATCATTAAGTCGACTTAGTGCCCCTCGTAACTTTGAGCGAAATTATTGTGATTTTGATGTATATTTCGACCGTTATTTTATGTATTTTGAAAATATAGCTGTATTTGCGGACATAATTTCCCACACGGATAATGCCTATTTCAAAGGAGTAATGAAATTGAATAATTGTACAATTAAATATTTTAAAGCACATATCATTTTGCAGATGATTTTTGTTTTCATGTTGGTTGCTTCAGCCTTTGCAGGACAGTTTGATGTAGTGGCGCCTGAAGATGAGTTTACCGTTGTGAACAAACTTGCTTCAGAATTTGGAATGGCTGATACTCCTATAACAAAGCTGGACCAAACTGTAAAACCGGGTCAAGCTGCAAAGCCGGAACAAACTGTAATGCCGGAACAAACTGTAAAGCCGGAACAAACTGTAAAGCCTGGGCCGATTCGTGCTCTAGTAACTTTACCTAAAACTGAACCGGAGAATTCGCCAATAGAGACGTACATGCTGACATCCGGTAAAGATGCTGAAAAGACGTCACCGCAGAAATTTCAAATTGGAAAACTGAAACAGTTCGGCTACAGTTTCTTTCGTGAAAATGGTGATCAGTTTGCCGCAATGAGCGACATACCAGTTGGGCCGGATTATCTGCTGGGTTCTGGTGACCGGATTACCCTGATTGTATGGGGGAGCATTGATGGTACCTATCAGCTTGAGATAAACAGAAACGGCGAAATTATAATTCCCAAAGTTGGGCCGGTCAAGGTTGCGGGAGTAAGTTTTGGTCAGCTTCCACAACTGTTATCCGGTCAATATTCCCGGATTTATCGTAATTTCCAGTTAAGTGTTTCCATGGGCAAGCTGCGTATGTTCAAGGTCTACGTTGTTGGCGATGTAAATGCTCCAGGTGATTACAGCATTTCTTCGATGTCGACGCTGCTTAATGCTCTTTCAGCTGCCGGTGGCCCGACACGCAGTGGCAGTTTGCGCCGCATAGCCATCAAACGTGACGGCAAGTTGGTCGATACGGTTGATCTGTATGACTTCTTTTTAAAAGGAGACAAAAGCCGAGACATAAGGCTACAGCCGGGGGATACAATTTTTGTTCCTAGTATCGGTCCGGTAGCCGGAATTATCGGCAATATCCGCCGCCCGGCTATTTATGAACTAAATGACGAAAAAACGCTCAAGGAGCTTCTTGCCTTGGCTGATGGGATAGTACCGACCGGATATTTGCAGCGTCTGCAGATATCCAGGGTTGATGCCCATGAAAGAAAAAGTGTCACGGACGTAAATCTTGACCCAAAAACTGGGGGCAAGGATCTGGACAGTCTTGCGGCTGATATTCCTGTCAAGGACATGGATTTGGTAAAGATTTTTCCGATCGATAGGACCGTTCGCGGGTATGTTCGTCTATCCGGTTTTGTTCTACGGCCTGGAGATTACGCTATCAAGCCAGGAATGACGCTACGTGACCTGCTCACTCAGGACAACCTGTTGCCGGAATACCACCAGTCAGTCGGCAGCCTGATTCGCCTAGTCTCGCCTGATAACCATCCCGAGATGATAGTGATTAATCCGGCCAATGCCGCTGCCGGAAAGCCGGGGTTCAATCTTGAGCTCAAGGAATTAGACACCGTAAAGATCTATTCGCGTTGGGAAATGGAAGAGATGCCGCGTGTTCGTGTCAGCGGTGATGTGCAGCGACCGGGTGAATATCGGTTGCTCGACGGGATGACCGTGCGGGACCTGCTGTATACTGCAGGCAATGTCAAGATGACGGCCTTTCTTGGAAATGCCGAGATTGCTCGCATGCGGAGAGACATTGATAAAGTGACCTTGATTTCGTTAAATATTAATCTGGGACGCGCACTCGACAGCGATCCAAAAGATAACATTCCGCTGGAGCCTTTTGACGTTCTTTCTGTACGGCGAATTCCGTCATGGACCGAAGAGATTGATCGTTATGTGAAGATCAGCGGTGAAGTTGCTTTCCCCGGAACCTATCCGATTTTTAAGGGTGAACGTATCAGTGACTTACTCCGACGGTGCGGTGGATTTACAGACAAGGCATACGCGCACGGGGCAAAGTTCACCAGGCGCTCTGTACAGGAGCTTCAACAGAAACGGATGGATGAAGTCTTTACCAAAACTGAGCGAGATATCATGCAGAAACAGGCGCTTGTATCCTCTGTAGCAACGTCTAAAGAAGAGTTGGATGCAACGAAGTCGGCTTTGGATTCACTGCAAAAAAATCTTGAAAAGCTAAAAAATGTGAAGCCAGAAGGTCGAATTGTGATTAACATTAATCAGAATCAAGATTTTAAAAACAGCGAAAACGACTTGCTTCTGGAGGGGGGGGACGTGCTTGATATACCCTTTCGTCCTAGCGTAGTAAGCGTATTGGGTCAGGTGTACAACCCAAATACATTTGTCTATCAAAATGGACGCGATCTTTCATGGTACCTTGATAAGACCGGAGGGACGCTAAACGATGCCGAAAAATCTGAAATGTACGTGATTCAGGCGGATGGTTCGGTGTACAGTCGACAGCAATCTTTTTTTGGCGGATTTTATTCGAGCAAATTAGAACCTGGAGAAACACTGGTTGTGCCGCAGAAACTCGAAAAAATTGCCTGGATGCGCGAAATAAAGGATATAACACAGATTCTTGCGAATATTGCCATGACTGCCGGCACTGTTATGCTCGGCTTGCGATAAGGGGATGCATATGAATGAATCGCAAGCTATTCGTCCTAAGATCGAAGCTGAAGAAGAGATTAATCTGTTAGAGTTGTTACGGGTGATTGTCCGCAACTTGCCGTTGATAACTAAGATCACGGCTGCAGCAGTTGTCCTCTCGGTGCTTTATTCGTTGACTCTGAAGAATGTCTATACCGCCAAGGCTACGCTGCTGCCGCCGCAAAAGGAATCCGGGGGCGGAGCGTCCGCGCTTCTGGCTTCGATGGGGGGACTTGCCGGTTTAGCTGTAGGACTGGGGGGGACGACGGATCTGTATTTGGGGATACTGAGAAGCCGCTCGGTTACGGATGCCGTAATAAAACGTCTTGATCTGCACACGGAGTTTGAATCAAAAAACGCTGATTCAACCAGAGCGGCCTTACAAAAACTGGTAAATTTTCAGTCCGGTAAGGATGGCATCATAACGATTACTGCCAATTACAAGGATCCCGTAAAGGCTGCTCTTTTTGCCAACACATTCATTGACGAGCTCCAGAAAAAAAGTACTCAGCTGAATCTGACCAAGGCAAGTACTGAGCGGAGTTTCCTTGAAAAACGGCTGGTTGTTGTCAAGCAGGATCTGAAGGCTGCTGAAGAAGAGATGAAAAGCTTTCAGGAGAAGAACAAGACAATCAAGGCTGACAGTCAGGCCGCTGCAGCCATTGAAGGGGTTGCCAGGCTCAAAGCGGAACTTGTTACTAAAGAGGTGCAACTGGCCGCGCTCCGCAACTCGATGACCGATGAAAGCGCCGAAGTCAGAACGATGCTTGCGGGTGTAACCAAACTAAGGAGTCAGCTGAATTTGATGAGCGGTTCCAGCGAGGGGGGGGGCGTTATTCCTTCAGTCGGAAATGCTCCGGCCATCGGGGTCGAATATGTCCGACGCCTGCGTGAACTGAAGACTCAGGAAGCGCTGTTTGAGCAACTTTCCAAACAATTTGAAATGGCTAAAATATCGGAGGCTCGTGACTCATCGTCGCTGCAGGTGCTCGACGAAGCGGTGCCGCCGCTGCGTAAAAGCAAACCCTCCCGCGCGATGATAGTGATTCTTGCGACGGTAACGGCTTTCTTCTGCTCTATTTTCCTGGTGTTCATCAAGGAGTATCTGACCAAGCTATCTCCTGAAGACAGTGCCATTCTTAATGATATGAAGGGAACACTGAAGGGGATGCTGCGGCTGCGTCGGTCTGCTATTAAGTGAGGCTTGTAAAACCATCTTTCACGGCCAAAAGTAGGCGCCTCCAAGCGAAAACACGGAAGGTACGGAAAAATAATTACTTAAACAATAATCGCGTTTAACCAAATAGGTAGACCATACCCTATGCTTAATTCATTTGGTTTTGTTCCGTGGACTAATTTATCTGCGTCCGTCGGCGGCTAATATACCGTTTATGGGTAATATTTGGATAATAATTTTTGACGGGCACAGTTGTACATGATAGGATGTACGCATGATTTTTAATGGAGGTCATTATGCGATCTTTATCTGTATCTTCAGCACGCAGCAATCTGCCGTCCCTACTTGACGATGTTTTTATAAAACATGAAACCATTATCATCAGTCGCAAGGGAAAGCCAGTTGCCCTGCTGTCACCGATCCCATCTGATACCTATCAGGATGAGTCAATACGCTTTCCGTTACGAAGTATTTCAATTTCCATTGCCGAAAATTTTGATGAGCCTGACCCCGAGTTGTGGGAAGCGTTAGAGCAGTGATTGTTCTTGATACGCATGTTTGGCTCTGGTGGTTACATGATCCTGCAAAGTTATCGCCAGCCGCTGATAAATTGATACAACAAGAACAGGTATCCGGGACTCTCATCCTTTCTGCTATCTCAGTTTGGGAGGTAGCGGTCAAGGTGCAATCGGGCAAACTTATAATTCCAATAGATATAAACCGCTGGTATGAGCTGGCCAGAAGTTATCCTTCAACTGTCATTGAACCGCTTTCGCCGGTTGATGCTATTGCCAGCACCCAACTACCCGGTGATTTTCATAAAGACCCGGCGGATAGAATTATAGTCTCTCTGGCGCGAAGGCTTGCCGTGCCGCTGTTGACTTGTGACCGAAAAATCCTGGATTATGAACATGTCATAACGGCTTGGTGATATGAAATATCTAGATTGCCATTTCTAAATGTTTGATTGTAGATCTGCTCTAAAATGATAACTATCCCCAATTTACCTCCTTGCCATCCCCGCCGCAAACAGGCATAATGCCCAACATATATAGAACTCGAACCGACTTTTGCCACGAATATACACTGATGAACACGAATTAAATCAAAGGATTTAAAGATCTCACATAACTAACCGGGTGAGACCTTGTCTGAATGTAACTATTCGGTTTATTAGTGAAAACCGCGTATATTAGTGGCCAACTATAGTTTGCATAAACGGAGTTATAGCAATGGCATTGCGCGTCTACAACACCCTCACCGGTGAAAAAGTGATCTTTGTCCCATTGGTTCCCGGCAAGGCCGGGATGTATGTCTGTGGGGTTACGGTCTATGATTACTGCCACATCGGGCATGCCCGCGCCGGGGTAGTGTTTGATATTATCTTCCGCTATCTGAAATACGCCGGTTACGATGTAACCTACGTCCGCAACTACACTGACATCGATGACAAAATAATCAACCGCGCCAATCAGGAAGGAACCGATTACCGCACGATTGCCGATCGCTACATCCAGGCTTTTGACGAAGATATGGAACGATTGGGGCTGGCCAAACCGACGGTGGAGCCGAAGGCCACCGACCATATCTCGGGCATAATCGGCATCATCGAAACGTTGATTGGCAAGGGGCATGCGTATGTCTCTGAGGGCGACGTCTATTACGCCGTGGAGACCTTTCCCGAATATCTGAAGCTTTCCGGACGCAACCTTGAGGAGATGCAGGCGGGTGCCAGGGTGGAGGTGGGAGACAAAAAACGCCATCCGATGGATTTTGCCCTCTGGAAAGGATCAAAACCGGGAGAGCCGTGGTGGCAATCCCCCTGGGGTAACGGTCGTCCCGGTTGGCATATTGAATGTTCCGCCATGAGCATGGAATTTCTCGGCAAAACATTCGATATACATGGCGGCGGTAAGGATCTGGTGTTTCCGCATCATGAAAATGAAATAGCCCAGTCGGAAGGGGCCAACGGTTGCCGGTTTGTGCGCTACTGGCTCCATAACGGTTTTGTCAATATCAACGCCGAGAAGATGAGCAAGTCGCTGGGGAACTTTTTTACCATCCGCGAAGTGCTGAAGAAGTATGATCCGGAAACGTTGCGCTTTTTCATCCTTTCGGCCCACTATCGCTCCCCGATCGATTTTTCCGATCAAAATCTTGATGAGGCCCAGTCTGGGTTGGAACGGATCTATTCCTGCCTGGCGTCACTGGATGAAATTCTGAACAGGAAAAATTCGTCTGCTGAAATTGATGCGTCTGAAAAAATGTCAGAAGTTGGCAAGGAGCTTCAGGAAAAAGTAGACCAGTTCATACCCCGTTTTGTTGAGGCGATGGACGATGACTTCAACTCGGCACAAGCTCTTGGTATCCTGTTTGAAACAGTTCGAGCCGCGAATCGTTTTCTTGCCGAAACAAAGGTGATTCCATCGTCCGCATTGTCGCTGATTACGCATATCCGTAATCTGTTTAACGAGGTCGGGGCTGTGCTGGGACTGTTTACCACTGCGCCGGCTGTCTGGCTGGAGGGGATCAAAGCAGCCAAGGTTGGTTATATTGATTTGACACCGGATGAGATCGAACATTTAATCGCCGAGCGGGCCGAGGCACGGACGGCAAAGAATTTCAAACGTGGCGACGAAATCCGCGATCTGCTGCTGGAAAAGGGCATTTTGCTGCTCGATTCGGCACAAGGAACAACATGGAACGTGAAATAATTGCCAGGTTGCAAACTCGTTATTGACTGTTATACTTAGATCCTACTACATCTGAAGAGGTTCTGTGTGGATCGGGATTGTTGCTGGAACAGGGACGTGATAGAGCAGGTGGATTGCCCGGAGCTGGTTGAGGGCGAGGAGGATCTGCTTGTTTCAAAACGGCAGCGGAACCTTGAAAAATGCTGTGACTGCCCCACGTTTCTTAACGACCTGAAACAGTTGCATGATGATACCAATCCACTGGCTCCGATCCTGGTCAGCTTTCTTGCTGAATACCGTCGCCAGAAGGCCCAAATTCAGTCCCTGGTAAGTTTTCTAGATAATAAAACCCTGGAAATACGCTTTCTTCACGAACTCGGGTTTGTCCTGCAGAGCTCGGTAGATCTGGATGAGGTGCTTTCAGTGGCACTGACAGCCATTACCGCCGGTAAGGGTTTCGGCATGAACCGGGCCTTCCTGCTGCTGTGCGACCGTGAAGAAGGTATTCTGAAAGGTTATCTGGGCCTCGGTCCCCGTAATCTGGAGGAGGCCAGCCAAGTCTGGAATGAGATTCTCATGAACGACATGGATCTGCAGACTCTGGCTCAAAACTTTCGCATAAACAAACTTTCTTCCGAACGGGCAAAATTTCACGATCTCCTGGAACAGCTGTCGGTTCCACTCTCCAACAAAGAGCATATTCTCATCAAAGCCCTGAACGGTAAACGCCCGGTCATGGTGGAGCAGGCGTTTCAGCATCCGGATGTTCCGCCCGAGCTGGCCACCCTTCTTGGGGTTGATGCCTTCCTGTTGATGCCGCTGATTTCACGCAATCGCCGGGTCGGCATGATCATTGCCGACAACTGCATCACGCACCGGGCCATTACCGAAGAAGACATGCATTCGCTGGAAACATTCGGTTTCCCGGTCGCCTTTGCGATCGAACGTGCCTCTCTGTACGACAAACTCCAGGTTGAACTCAACCGTGTCACCGAAGCGGGAAAAAAACTGAAAGAGCAGCAGGAACTGATAGTCAGGATGGAGAATATGGCCCTGGTAGGTCGTATTACCTCCAGCATTGCCCATTCGGTTCGCAACCCGCTGATGATTATCGGCGGGTTTGCCCGTTCGATGCTTAAAAACAGCCTTGCATCAGATCCCAGGCGTACTTTCATAGAATCGATTGTCGCCGAAACCCGTCAGCTTGAAGGGGTCCTTGATGAAATACTCAATTATTCCGATTCGTTGTATCCGACTCGCGACTTCTGGGATGTAAATCAGCTGGTCGAGACCGCACTGCGTGACACCGCCGATATTTTAACGTCCCTCGGATATGCAACCGGCTATTCACCCGGTCATGACCTGCAACCGGTATATATCGACTTCAAACAACTTTCCTACTGCCTCCGGACCGTATTGCAGAATGATATCAGCGGTATCGGCACCGATCGGACGATTGCGATCAGCTCTCAGAGTTGTGAAGATTGCGTAATCATTCGAATTGTTGATCGCAGCCGCAACATCTCCCAGGCTGAACTTGACCACCTGTTGGTGCCGTTTTCGGAAACTCGCGATTTGGGTGCCGGACTGGGGCTGGCGCTTTGTAAAACCATGCTTGAAAAACAGGGGATCCCGTTTGTTGCTCAGGCCGATGAGCATGAGGGAATCCGTTATACCATCACACTTCCCACCCGCAAGGAGGAACAACAATGAGCAGATTACTGGTTGTAGATGATGAGGCCAACATCCGGATACTGTACGCCGAAGAGTTAAAGGACGAGGGGTATGAGGTGGTGACGGCCGCCAACAGCGTCGAGGCGGCCGAGAAACTTCAGGGCAACGCGTTTGATCTGGCTGTTCTGGATATTAAGCTGAAGAATGAAAGCGGCATCGAACTGTTGCAAAAGCTGGTTAAGGAACGTCACGATATGCCTGTGATCCTCTGCTCGGCGTTTTCCTGTTACAAGGATGACTTTTCGGCCTGGCTGGCGGATGGCTATGTGGTCAAATCCGGTGACCTGACCGAACTGAAACAGGAAATTGCCAGGGTACTGGCCAAGAAGGCGCAGAAGATATTAGCGAGTGGCAAGTAGCGAATAGCGAGTGGCAAGTGGCGAGTAGTAAGTCGTGAATAGTAAGAACATTTTTGCCACTAGCTACTCGCCACTTGCAACTTGCCAAAAAGGAGTTCCCATGAAAGCCGTCATCATGGCGGGTGGCTTCGGCACCCGCATCCAGCCGCTTACCGGCAGCATGCCCAAACCGATGATCCCGCTCTTCAACCGTCCGATCATGCTGCATATTGTTGAGTTGCTGAAGAAGTACGATATCACCGAGCTTGTGATGCTGCTCTATCATCAGCCGTTTTATATCAAGAACTTCTTTCGCGACGGTTCCGATTTTGGTGTCAAGATCACCTATGTCACCCCGATTACCGATATGGGGACAGCCGGGGCGGTCAAGGCGGCGGAAAAGTATCTGGATGAGCGTTTTCTGGTAATCAGTGGTGATCTCCTGACCGATTTCAACCTCAAAAAGATCGTCGATTTTCATGCCGACCGCAAGGCAAAAGCCACTATTACACTGACATCGGTCAAGGATCCACTCCAGTTCGGCGTCGTGATTACTGACAAGGAAAAGCGTATCACCCAGTTTCTGGAAAAACCGGGGTGGGGCGAGGTGATCTCGGATACTATTAATACCGGAATCTATGTGCTGGAGCCTGAGGTCTTGAAGTACATTCCGGAGGGGGAAAACTTCGATTTTTCTCAAGATCTGTTTCCGCTGATGCTGAAAAAGAAGGATGCGCTGTTCGGGGTAACGGCTCGCGGCTATTGGCGCGATATCGGCAATACCGATTCTTACCGGGAAGCGTACCACGATATTTTCAAGGGTAAGGTCAACCTGAAGATCGACGAACCGAAGCAGGACTTCGTCGGCAAGGATTTGCGGATCGGCGCCGATGTCAGGCTCGAACATGCTGCCGGCCTTGAAGGTACGGTCGTGATCGGCGACAATAGCCAGGTACTGGGAGATGTGCACATCAAGGATTCGGTAATCGGCCGCAACTGTACGATCGAGGCCGGAGTCAGACTCAGCCGCTGCGTTATCTGGGACAACTCTTATGTCAAGAAAGGGGCACGAATTACCGACAGCGTTATCTGCTCCAATGTCCGTATAGGTCAGGGGGCTACTCTTGAGGAGGGGGTCATAGTTGCCGATGAGACATCGATTGGCGACGATGCGGTTATCAAGGCCGATGTGAAGATCTGGCCGAAAAAAACCGTGGAGGCCGGAGCCACCGTCACTTCCAATATGATCTGGGGAGAAAAGTGGAAAAAGGCGCTTTTTGAGGGGGCAATCATCAAGGGGCTCTCCAATGTGGAGCTTACCCCGGAGTTTTGCGCCAAGCTGGGATGCGCTTACGGCACCACGCTCCCCAAGGGGAGTTTCGTTCTGGCCGGTCGTGATTCCAACCCGACATCACGCATGCTCAAGCGCTGTTTCGTGGGAGGGCTGCTCTCGGCCGGCGTCAACGTGCGCGACATGAAGATGACATCGTTGCCGCTCGTTCGCTATAAACTGAAAACTTTCGGTGAGGTCGGGGGGGTACATTTACGTCAGGCACAAGATGATCCCACTTTGCTGGAGATCGTGTTTCTGGATGGCGACGGGCTTGATTTTTCCAGTAACATGGGGAAGAACGTGGAACGCACCTTTTTCAAGGAAAACTTTCGCCGCGCGCACCATACAGAGCCGGGAGTCATCACCGATATCAATAATGTCGGAGATTTTTATCGTGAAGGATTTTTGCGGGCACTCAATCGTGAATTGCTGAAAAAAGCGGCGTTTACGGTAGTTGTGGATTTCAGCTTTTCTCCTGCCAGCCTGACGCTGCCGCAACTGTTGAATGAACTCGGTTTTTCGGTTATCGCCCTGAATGCGTACGTGGACGAAGGGCGTGGAGTACAAGCCAAGGTAAAAGAGCAGGCGCTCGGTCAGCTCTCGGCAATTGTGTTGTCTCTTGGAGCGCAGGCCGGTTTCTGGCTGGACCCTTCCGCGGAGGCGATCACGCTGGTCGATGAGAACGGGCGTATTTGTACCGGCATCGAGCTGTTGTCTCTGACCGTGGCGCTGTTGATGAAAACCGGCCAGAAGGGTGCGATCGCCGTGCCGGTGCAAGCTCCTTCCATAATCGAACAGATGGTAGGGCAGAAAGGGTGCCAAGTGGTACGTACCAAGAGCTCGGACCGTGCCATGCTTGAGGTCGCCTCCTCTTCGGAAATAGTCCTGACCGGTACCGTGGACGGCCGCTTCTCCTTTCCCCGGTTTCAGGCGGCCTTTGACGGCATGTTTGCGATAGCAAGACTTATGGAACTTAGCGCTGCCGCCGGAATAACTCTTTCACAGGCGCTCCTGGATGTCCCCCCGACGTTCTTTCTTCAAACCAGCCTTTCCTGCCCTTGGGAAATGAAAGGGGGCATCATGCGCAAGATGAGCGAGGACAGCCTGGAAAGGGAGGCAACTTTTATCGACGGCATCAAGGTGCATTTCGGAGCGGAATGGGTGCTGGTGCTGCCGGACCAGTATCTCCCGGTGATCCATATCGTAGCCGAAGCACGGGATCAGAAGTCGGCCCAGAGGCTGCTTGGCGAATACGAGAAGAAGGTTGTCGCGTGGAAGAAGGAGTTGGTGTAACCGCTTATGCCGTGCCCGCTAGACGTGGTCATCGTATGGCACATGCATCAGCCATACTACAAGGACCCGTTTAAAAATGAATATGTTCTCCCCTGGACCTATCTGCACGGCATCAAGGACTATTTTGACATGCCGGCAATCGTTGAGGATACGCCCGGCGCCAAGGCGGTTTTCAACCTGGTGCCGTCGCTGATTGAGCAGTTGCTGGAGTACGCTTCCGGCAGCGCCGTCGATCCGTTTCTTGAAAAGGGGAAAGCCGCTCCGTCCGATCTGAGTCTGGAAGACCGTATTTTCCTGCTGGAGAACTTTTTTTCGGCTAACCGTCAAAATATGATAGAGCCCTCACGGCGCTATCTGGAACTGCTCTATATGGCGGGTGAAGGGAAGCCGGGAAGCGCTGTTGAGCGGGTCAGGCATTTCAGTGAGCAGGATTTGCTGGATCTTCAGGTCTGGTTCTTCCTGGCCTGGACCGGTGAAGCGGCCCGGCGCCGCTACCCGGTTTTTGCCGAACTGGTTGCCAAGGGTGAAAATTTTACCGCCGCGGACAAGGAACTGCTCTTTACCACGCAGATGGAGTTATTGCAGGCGATAATACCACTGTATCAGCGACTTCACAGCGAGGGGCGGATCGAGTTGTCGGCGAGCCCCTATTATCACCCGATAATGCCGTTGTTGTGCGATATTCGTTCCGCCAAGACCGCCATGCCGCGCGTTACACTCCCCGTGGCCAATTTTTGCCACCCCGAGGACGTACGCGCCCAGATCAGCCGCGGGATCAGCTATTTCAGCGAAATTTTCGGTTTCACTCCGAACGGAATGTGGCCTTCCGAGGGTTCCGTCAGTAACGAGGCGCTGGCGATCATTGCCGGGAGCGGTATTCGCTGGATTGCTACCGATGAAGAGATACTTGAAAAAAGCTTGGCCGGCGGTCTCGGCGTCGGTAAGGAACAACTGTATCGCCCCTGGCGTTACTGCAGCAGCCAGGGTGAGATCGGTGCGTTCTTCCGCGATCATCAACTCTCCGATCTAATCGGTTTTACCTACTCACAATGGGAGGCGGGGCGGGCCGTGGCGGACCTGTGCGGGCGCCTGAATGCCATCAAGTCGCGTCTGGGGGGAGATGACCGGGTAGTATCGATCATTCTGGATGGCGAGAACGCCTGGGAGTATTATCAGGGCAACGCCTACGATTTTCTGCAGGGGATGTATAAAGGAATTGTCGAGTCACCGGCACTTCGTCTGGTGACCTGCAGTGAGGTATTGAATGAGACCCGCTTTGATGGTCGTCTGGATTCGATTTATCCAGGATCATGGATAAACGGCAGCTACGGGATCTGGATCGGCCATCCGGAAGAAAATCTGGCCTGGGATCTGATTGCGCAGGCTCGAACCGCCGCTGCTTCAGCCAATCAGCTCGTCGCCGCCGCACTTCTAAGCGGGGAGCCGTCTCCGGACGTTACCGCTGAAATGATCTGTCGCTCTCTGTATGCCGCCGAAGGAAGTGACTGGTTCTGGTGGTATGGGGATGACCACTTTTCACCTCATAGCGACCGTTTCGACCGGCTCTTCCGTCAGCATCTGATGAATATCTACCATCTCTTGGGGCAGGATCCTCCGCGCGAACTGCTGGAACCGATCAAGAAGAAGAACCCGGCCGGCTTGATCCGGGAGCCGGCCGCATTTATCGACCCCGAAATCAACGGCAGGATCAGCGATTACTTTGAATGGCTGGCCGCCGGGCTGTATGATCTGACCCGTCAGGGGTCGGCAATGCACTCATCCGACCGGATGCTGCAAAGTTTCTATTATGGCTTTAACGAAAAGTCGCTCTTCTTCAGAATCGACGGCATCCAGGATTTGAATCGCCTGCTGCATGAGTCCGATGTACACACACTGCACCTGATCCAAGATCGCGAATATCGTCTGGCGCTACAGATCCGCGCGGACGGAGGAATTTTGCAGATTAAGGAAAACGGTGTCTGGACTCCGACCTGCGTCTACTGTACTTGGAAGATATTGCGTATCTGCGAGGTCTGCATACCGCTGGATCTGCTGCATCTGGCGCCTAAGAGCAAGCTCTTTGCATCGTTATCACTGATGCGTGACAACGAGGAGATCGGCCGCTGGCCGACGGATGCACAGCTAATGCTTTATTATGCCGGCGCGGATATTGAATTGGATAATTGGCTTATTTAAAACAGGGGCCAGGGTCAAGGGGCAAGTAAGAAAATCAGACCCTTGACCCTGGCCCCTTGACCCTATGGAGGTTGCATGTCCGAACTGCGCTGGGACCCGATAAAGTTGCACTGGGTAATTATTGCCACCGAGCGTGGCCGCCGTCCGCGTGATTTTCTGGTGGAGCAGGAGCATGCCGGCATGACCGCATGTCCGTTCTGTTACGGCAATGAGGATAAGACCCCACCCGAAATTTTTGCCGTTCGCCCCGGTGGACTGCCCAATGCCGCTAACTGGCGGGTACGGGTAATTCCTAACAAATATCCTGCCTTGCGGGTGGAGGGTGAGCTCAACAACCGCGGATATGGCATGTACGATGTCATGAACGGCATCGGTGCGCATGAAGTCATCATTGAAACACCGGACCATAACCGGACGTTGGCTGATCTTACGGTAAATGAAGTGAACGATGTTCTGGTCGCGTATCGTCACCGCTATCTTGATCTGCGCAAGGACTTCCGCTTCCGCTACATGGTGCTGTTTAAAAATCACGGCACCCGTGCCGGCGCATCTCTTGCCCATTCTCACAGCCAGCTGATCGCGGTGCCGCTGCTGCCGCCGGTGGCGAGCACCCAGTTGAAAGTTGCCCGCAGTTACTTCAGTGACAAGGAACGTTGCATTTTCTGTGATCTGATTGAGTTTGAGCTGCGTGAAGGGGTGCGTGTGGTAAAGGAGTTTTCCAACTTCGTGACGATGGCCCCCTACGCCTCCAGTTCACCGTTCGAACTGCGGCTCTTCCCCAAACGGCACAGTCATGACTTTGCCCTGATGGACGATGCCCAGCTGGCCGAACTGGCGGTGGCGATGAAGGATATGCTGCTTCGGGTCAAAACGGTGTTGCGTGATGCGCCCTATAATTTTATTCTGCACAACGCCCCACCGATGCATCGCCGTGCGGGTAAACCTGAACATTGGCTTTCACTGGAGTATGATTACCATTGGCACATCGAGTTGGTGCCGCGCCTGACGCAGGTGGCCGGTTTCGAGTGGGGTACCGGTTTTTACATAAACCCGACATCTCCCGAAGATGCCGCCGAGTTCCTGCGTGATGCTGACGTTTAACAAGTTCTTATACATTGGGTGGCGAAAACATTGAAAAGAAATAATAGTGTGAATGATATGAGAGAGTGTGATCTGAAAACGCCGCTTCATGTCGCTCTCGATCAGCTCTACGCGGTTCGTTCACCACAGCAGCTGGCCAACGACCCGCTCTCTTTCTGCCATCGTTACGACGACCCGGCCGATCGGGAGATAGCGGCCGTTATCGCTTCGGCCTTCGCCTACGGCAATGTGCGCATCATCCTGCGTACACTGGAGTCGGTTTTTTCCGTTATGGGACCTTCTCCGCGCCGTTATATGGAGCGCTTTGAGCCGGTTCAGGGGCTTAAAGCATTTGCCGATTTCAAGCACCGCTTTAACGATGGTCGCGATCTCTGCGCTCTCTTGTGGGGGATGCGGCAGATGGTGGAGCAATCAGGCAGCATCCATGCGTTTTTTTTACGGGGGCACAAAGCAGCGGACAGTGACGTGAGTAACTCATTGATTTGCTATACAGTTGCCGTGCTAGCTCTGGATTATACAGACGTCTTCGGAACCAGCAACATCCCGGCTGACTCATATTTCCCCTTTTTATTTCCTTCGCCCGCCTCCGGCAGCGCCTGCAAACGACTCTGCATGTTTCTGCGCTGGATGGTTCGCCCTGCTGACGGTATTGATCTTGGCTTGTGGGCCGGAGTGTCGCCCGCACAGCTGATAATTCCGGTCGATACGCATATATGCCGCATTAGTCGCTATCTCGGGCTGACTAACAGAAAGAGCGCCGACTGGCGCATGGCCCAGGAAATTACGACGGCCCTGCGCGCCTTTGATCCGACCGATCCGGTAAAATATGATTTTTCATTGGCTCATCTCGGTATTAGTGAGGGGTGTGACGGCAAGGATCCGACACGTTGTTTGTCATGTAAGATTAGCGAAATCTGTGCACAGAACATGACTAAATAGTCGAAATATCTCAGCGTAATGATTTGACACTCATACTCCTTTCTGATATAGGACTAACGTTGTTTCGGATAGTTCCGTTGATAACTGTTAAGAAAACTCTCAATCAACGAGGAGCCGCAGATGATAATCCAATGCGAAAAATGCCAGACCAAATTTCGACTCGACGACTCCAGGGTTACTGACAGGGGGGTCAAAGTCCGCTGCACCAAGTGTAAACACGTATTCACTGTGCAGAAGGAAGGGGCGGAAACGGAATCATTTGAACCGGTAGAAGCGGTGGCAGGGTTTTCTTTATCAGAGGTCCAAGATGAAGCTCCAGCCGCAACACCAAATGATCTGCAATATACAGCCGATTCTGAGCCACTCGCTTCGTATGATTCTGATGCGTTAAACGATACTCCGTTGCACAGCGAACAGGTTGATTTCGGCTCGGTCGAGGCATCACCTTTTGATGTCTCTGCGATATCTTTTGAATCGAATGAAAATAATCAAAAAGACGGCAGTAGTGAGAATATCCAGCCGATAACAGCGCAATCTGCCAATGAGGGGAATGAGGTCGACTTTTCCGACTTTTCTTTTGGTAATAGCGAACTAGAGTCAGAACCGGAGCCAGTGTTTACTCCGCAATCAGCCGTGCCGGAAGACGATTTCTCTTTCAAAACGACCGAACCTGAAACATCAGAGTCACGACAAGATGCTTCGCACGGTTTTGATTTTACCGATGAAGGTATGTTCGGGGCAGCCGATCATGAAGCGGCGGGTAAACCGGTTACTTTTAATTATGATGTTGAAATTAGTACTGTTGCGATGGAAATAGGCGACCTGGATTCAAGTAATAAAAGTGATAAAATATTTTCGTTTGATACGTCTGAAGATGCGCCATTCAATTCGAGTGAAATAAATTATGGCGAAGAACTTACACCGGTAACGGTTCCGCAGGATAATCAGGATACACAGATTCCAACCCAGGATAACTTGATTACTACTCAGGCGGAAGAGCCGGACAAACGGTTAGACAATGATGTAATGCCGACTTTTACGGTGGCGGATACACCCGGTGATCATCCGATGGAGGAGTTGCCGCCACTATTGATTGCTTCCCGGCGCAGACAAAGTCCAATACTTGGCGCATTGACGGCGGTTATCGCGGTATTGGTGATATCGGTCCTCGGATATTTCGGATACTCTGCATTTTCTACCCCCAAGGAAGTGGTTATAGTTGAAGCCGGAAAGATCAGCGTCCGGGGTGTAAAAGCTATCTTCATTAAGAATGCCGTGGCTGGTGAACTGCTGGTAGTATCAGGCGAGGCGCTCAATGAGTATCCTAAACCACGTGCAGCTCTGCAAGTCAAAGTGACCGTGTTCGATGCCTCTGGACAAAGTATCGGTACTAAGAACGTGTATGGAGGAAACCCGTTAACGGATGAGCAGCTGAAGAGCCTGCCTCTTGACAAGATCGAAGCGGTTATGGCCAACCAGTTTGGTGATTCGCTGGCAAACATGGAAGTCCCGCCCGGCAAGGCGATACCGTTTGTCGCCGTGCTTGCCACTATTCCCGAAGGCGCCAAGGATTTTTCAGTGCAGCCCGCAGGCTCAACGGTTGCAACTGGAAAACAGCAGTAATATCCTGTTTTCACATCTACACGCTCGAATGACAAAGGCCGTTGACATCACTATTGTCAACGGCCTTTTCAACAAAGTTGCGCAGATTAATGCTGCTAGAGGATCTCAACCAGTCGTATGGCAAAAGTCAGATCACGCCCCGCTAATGGGTGGTTACCGTCCAGCGTAATGGTTGCATCTGTAACTTCTGTGACCAGAACCGGCAAAGGAGAACCGTCTTCCAGAATCACTTCCATCTGATGGCCCGGTTCGGGATTTATTTCAGCCGGGATTTCGCTTCGATCAATGACGGCAACCAATGCTTCGGCGTGCTGTCCATAGGCGTCATCAGCTGAAATTGTGACGGTAACGCTTTGACCCGGTTCGAGACCGATCACGGCCGCTTCAAATTTCGGAATCAACTGACCACCACCAATAACGAATTCCATCGGGTCACCGGCGTCGACGTCGCATCCGCATCCGGTATCGACACCCTGCTTGCTGCCGCAGCCACACGAATGGTCGTTCGGTTGTTCAATCGGGCTTTCCGAGGTGTCAAAAACTGATCCATCGTCAAGTGTGCCGGTGTAGTGTACTTTTACTTTATCCCCAGTTTTTGCCTGTGCCATGGTTCTATTATATCCTTTCACTGTTTGCGCCCACCTTCCAGGGCTTCTCTTATTGCGGAAATATGTCTATTTAACAGCTTGGGATCATAACCGCTAATCCGCAGCTTTTTATGTCGGGATGTTTCTCCTGAAATAATATCTACCGATGATTTGGATATATCAAAGATATCGGCGACAAATTCGCGACAGAGTTTATTTGCCGCGCCATCAACAGGCGGAGAAGTGAGCCTGATTTTGAGTTCCACACCCTGAATCCCGCTAATCTGGTTCTTGGAGGCTCGTGGCTGGACATAGACGCTCAGAATCAGAAACTCTTTAAGAACGGTTAGAAAAGGGAGTTCCTCAGGCCTGTTCATTGCCTGAAATTTGCCTGTTGAAGCTTTCGAGCATTCCTTTAAAGCTCATCTCGAACTGGATTTTCTGACGACGAGCCTCTTCAATCCGGCTTTTCAGTTCGCCCAGTTGCCGTTCTGCGTCGGCAACAATACGCTCACTCTTCAACTCGGCTTCCGAAACTATCAGCTCCGCTTCTTTGCGCGCGTTTATCTTCATTTCCTCGATAACCCGTTGCGCGGAAAGTAAAGTTTCGCGCAACTCCCGCTCTTTTTCCGCCATATCCTGCAGCTCACGCCCCTGGAGCGACTGTTGCTCTTTCATCTGACTGTTCTCGCGAATCAAACCCTCCATTTCACCGGCAACGGTTTGCAAAAAGGCATCGACATCATCCGGATCAAGACCTCGAAAAGTTTTTACCTTGAATTGTTGCTGTTGGATGTCGAGCGGAGAGATCTTCATAAAGCATTAACCTCATTGATTGTGTAGCTATTTATTGGGCAGACAACTTTAAATAACATTCGGCTTTGTACAGGTTTGCATCGGCGGCCAGAGGCGAGCCGGGGTTGCTTGTCAGAAAGCGATCAAACAGTTCGAGAGCGGTACGGTAATCATCTCGCCGATGGGCTTTAATAGCGGCTTCGTAGAGTTTTTGCCCGGAAGCTGTCTCAGCAGCGGGAATGGCGCTTGCTGAACTTTTGTGAAGAGAAGGCGCCGTTGACGATGAGGTGCTTGTCACGGTCGGAGACTCATGTGCCGGGCTTACTTTAGCATGAATAACATTTCTTTTCTTAAGGTTACCGGCATCCCTTTTTTTCGTTTTGACCGCTTTCAAATCACTTAAAGAAAGATCGGAATTCAAATTTGAAACCTGCTGTGAGGGAGCGGGAGACGGTTTGGCGGCAGGGTGGGCTTCGGCACCCTTGTTACCGGAAAGTGCTGGTTTGTGGGGAGCCGCAGTCGGTTTGCTGCCGGTTCGATCAGCTTCGACAATTTCTTTTGAAGCTACCGGGATTTTAAGCGTTTTTCCGGGATATATCAAATCGGGGTTTTTAATTGAATTAAATAAAAGAATCTGGGGAAAATACATACCATGGCCACTGTACTTGCGGGAGAGACTATAAAGGGTGTCCCCCTTTTGCACCTCAATCTCTTGGACAAGTACGCCATCTTGTGAAGCGGCTTTTGGATCGCCGGTAACCGGACTTGGCGCATACAGCTGATACTGCTGGCTCCAGGCGGGCAGTGCCATGCAGATTATAAACACGATGAAAGCCATTCGTCGGATGAGTAATGTCATGTCAATACCTGTTCCCGAGCTGGTCTTCGTAGGTCAGAATGTTTTTGACTTTGATGGCGGTTCCGGCTCCGGCGACCGGTTTAACTCTGAACGAGACTTTAATGATCCGTTTTTCAGTGGCGCCCATTTCCTTAAAGCGCCATGTTACTGTACCATTGTTGACAGCACTGGTAACAGGGTTGGCAGCAATAAGCTCCAGCTGCTCCGGCCAGGCGCTCTGCAGCTCTACTATTTTCGCAAGATTAGATCCGTTGTTGGTGATTACCAGATCAAAAGAGGCGACGTCACCCGGTTTGAGCCGTCCGTCACGTCCGGTCATGGCCATCTTCAATACCGGTCTCGAATAGATGAGTTGAGTCGAATCGGAGGCCGAGCGGGCAGCATCTCCTTCCGACACAAGCAAAACCTGAACGTTTCCTTGGCCGCCATCGTTAGCGCTGCTTGGAGTTTTGATTTCCACTACGACACCGGCTTCTTCTCCGGGCGCAAGCGGACCGATTTCGTTGATTGACTGCTCGCCGGTCTGACGGATACCTTTGCGATTCACATCGCTGAATATGACAGCATTGGTGACTCCAGAGACGATGGAACTGATTTTGAATTTTTCCCGGATATTTCCTCTGTTGGCGACTACATACGGAACGGTGATTGTCTGACCGGGAATTGCTGCCATGCGATTCGAGCCGGAGCGAACAAAGATGTTTCGTTGGGTTTCCACATACGCTGCGTTTGAAACAAATGCGGCACTGGTTTTGAGTTGATTGTTGATGAGCTCGGCACGGGTCGTCAGTTCCTGACCGGCCAGCGAATCTCCCTTGACTTGGAAAGTAATGCTAAATTCGCGGCTCTCCCCGGAACTGATCTGCAATCTGTCTAATGCAAGGGCTGACTGCATCTCCAGCTTGAATCCCATGGCGGCGTAGTCGACCGGTTCAAGCTGCGCGGGATAGTTAAGGCGGAACGTAACGTCTTTGGCGACAGTCGAGCCGACGTTGAGAATAGCAATGCGATAAATCACTTTGCTGCCTGGAAGAAGCTTGGTTTTATCCGTTCGCACGACCGCACGAAGGAGCGGAGCAGAGGCTGTCAGCTTGATTTCACGCGACTGGCTGGCTTCTGCAATAAGGCGTGAAACCGCTTTAACAGGATGCGCAATGCGTAGACCGTCGATGCTGTCAGACGGAATTGTAAGCTCGACGTTACCTTTGAAAATTTCCCCTGAAGCAAGCGCCGGCGTGTGGCTGACTGCAACGCCAGGTGCGGCCGAAGAGGTGAAATGGGCCTTGAAGTCGGCCGGGAAGGCAGACTCAAGATTGAAGGAGTCGCTGCCGTTGCCTCGGTTGACGAGTTCAAACGGGATCGAGATCAAATGGCCGACTTTGAACGCTTCGGGACGGGTGAGCAGTTGAAATTCGAAGCCGGCAAATTGCGCAACCTCAAGCTGCAATACCTGGGCGTTTTCAGGCAGAGGCGCTTCGACCGGTTCGGGTGGCAACGCAACAGCAATGCCAAGTTCACGGAGTTTTGCAGCGGCTGTAACTGCCGCGGAGGATCTGGGGAATTTATCAATTGTGGCTTTGAACTGGGCAATTGCACGCTCGCGATACGCCAGTTTTTCTTCTTTAGCCTTCTCCTCGGCAATCTTTTGCTGTGCCAGACGGGTTTCTTCGGTTTTTAAAGCCGCCAGACGCGCAGATTCGGCTGCCGCCTTTTTGGCTTCTTCGGCCTTGACAAGTGCAATTCGCTCGCTTTCGGCCTTTCGAGCAGCTATTTGAGCGGCTTCGGCTGCAGCTTCAGCCTGCTGAGTCTCTTTGGCCTTAGCAGCAGCCAGACGATCCTGTTCAGCTTTTGCGGCTGCCGCCTTTTTGGCTTCTTCGGCCTTGGCAAGTGCAATTCGCTCGCTTTCGGCCTTTCGAGCAGCTATTTGAGCGGCTTCGGCTGCAGCTTCAGCCTGCTGAGTCTCTTTGGCCTTAGCAGCAGCCAGACGATCCTGTTCAGCTTTTGCGGCTGCCGCCTTCTTTGCTTCTTCGGCTTTGGCAAGCGCAATTCGCTCGCTCTCGGTCTTCTTAGCAGCTATGCGAGCGGCTTCAGCTGCAGCCTGCTGCGTTTCTTTGGCCTTAGCCGCAGCCATGCGAGCCTGTTCGGCTTCTGCGGCAGCAGCAAGTTTCTCTTTTTCAGCTTTTGCAGAGGCTGCCCGTTGCTGCTCAGCCTCTGCAGCTTTACGCGATTCTTCCGACTTAATGGCGGCAATTCTCAGCTGCTCGGCTTTTTCGCGGGCGGCCGTTTCCTGCGCTATACGCTCTTGTTCTTTCTTCTTGGCTGCTTCTTCGTCAGCCTGTTTAAGAGCGGCAAGGCGTGTGGCTTCGGAAGCCGCAGCCAATTTTGCTTCTTCGGCTTTTACCGCGGCAATCCGGTCATTTTCGCTTATTTGGACAGGCTGCTTAATTGGAGGCGATCCGGTCGTCAGTCTCTCGCCCTTGTCATAGCGAGTCGTAAGAGCAAGAAGCTCGCTCTCAACGGTACTTTTAAGCGGATTGTCGGGATATTCTTTGGAAAATTGGGAAAGATAGCGGGCAGCCTCCTGCTGGTTGCCCGCCTTGAAGTATGATCGGGAAAGCCAGAAAAGAGCCATGTCCCTGAGAGGAGTATCGGGGTATTTTTGTAATACCTCGTTCATCTTTTCGATTGCGGAGGCATAATCTTTCTGTTGATAGGCATTAAATCCGGCAATAAAAACCTGAGAATCTTCCGTATCCTGACAAAAAGCCGGAGGAACAGCCAGGGATGAAATTATGACCAGGGCGACCAGGAGCCTGGCGAGAACGTTGCGGCATAATTTCAGTAATATCACGTTAGTTGACCTCTTTTGGCCGGTTACGCAGCAGACGGCGCACGGAGAGCGATAGTGTCTATAGGTAAAATGCTTCTTAAGTAGCACCTCTCTGCACCATTGTCAATGAAAGAAACGGTTTGACAGTACGTTGTAAACCGTTGCGGCGCACGGTTTTAAATGATCCAATTACGCGTTGAAACGACACCTCCGAATGTCAGCGAATGCTGACTTCCGGAGACGCTCCAATGCTATTGATTGCAACTTGGTATTAGACAGCTAAAATCAGATTTGATAGATGTTATTGGGTTGCCTTTTTAAAACCATTTAGGTATAATCATAATTATACAAATTACAGTTATACCTAAATGGTGGTGCCCGTGCAATTCGTCAATAGAACCGAAGAACTTACCTTCCTGAACAAATATTACAACCAGACCGGTTTCCAGTTCATCCCACTTTACGGCAGACGCCGCGTAGGCAAAACCCGCTTGGTACGCGAATTCATCCGCGACAAACGGGCTCTTTACTTTCTTGCTGACAGCGTGACAGAAGGAGAACAGCTGCGCAACTTGGGGTGCGAGGTCGGTGAATGCTTTGGCGACACCATTCTGGTCGAATCAGGCTTTCGGGACTGGCAGCAGTTCTTCCGCTATCTCAAGGAGAAAGCAGAACACGAACGGCTCGTCATGGTTATTGACGAGTTCCCCTACCTGGTTAATTCAAATAAAGGGATTTCCTCCATCTTTCAGAAGGGGATTGATATTCATCTGAAGGAGAGTAATGTATTTCTGATCCTGCTCGGATCAAGCATCGGCATGATGGAAGAGGAGGTTCTTTTTTACAAAGCGCCACTTTACGGCAGGCGTACTGCTTCATTGGAAGTTCGGGAAATGCCGTTCTCGTCGCTGGCGGAGTTTTTTCCTGAAGCTGATTTGAAACAACGGTTAGAGATATACGGTGTTTTCGGCTCCATCCCGGCTTACATCGAGCGTTTTGACGCCAAAGGCACCATTCAGAGCGCCATCACTGATCTTATTCTTGACCGGGGCTCTTTCCTTCACAATGAGGTTGAATTTCTGCTGCGTGAAGAACTGCGCGAACCGCGTAACTATTTTGTTATCCTTCGTGCCATCGCCCAAGGAAAACGGAAGATGTCAGAGATTATCAACGACACCGGCTTTGAAAAGAGTCATCTTGCCCGTTATCTGGATATCCTTCGTTCACTTCGTTTCGTGGATAAAGAAATTCCGGTTACGGAGAAATATCCCGACAAGAGTCGACTTGGGCTGTACCGATTGCATGACCGTTTTTTCTCCTTCTGGTTCAAATATGTCTTCCCGCATCGGAGCAGGCTAGAAATCGGCAATACCGATTACCTGATCAATAAAATCAACGATACGTTTGACCAGCATCTCTCTTTTGTATATGAGGATGTCTGCCGCGAACGCTGCTTGGAGTTTCTGAAAAATGGAACAATGACATTTTCAACTATTGGCAGATGGTGGCAGAAGAACGAAGAAATAGATTTGGTAGCGCTGGATGAAGAGAACGAAACTATCTGGTTCGGCGAATGCAAGTGGAGCATTAATCCGGTCGGTGAAGATATCTACCGGAACCTGCAACGTAAGGCACGGATTGTCGTATGGGGTAAGGAGTCACGACGAGAGCGTTTCATCCTGTTCAGTAGAAGTGGTTTTACTGATGGAATGCGCAAGCTGTCTGTTCAAGATGATGTGCTGCTGGTTGATGGGTGGGGCGTATGATTTCACACTCCAGAGTGCTTTTGGCATCTCCCGCACAAGACCATCAATCATTGACTGCAGCCTTTTCTGCCATTACGCTTTCGGAAGCTGCTGATTGACGTAATTTCGCCCCGCTTGAGACCTAACTAAATCGAGAATGTGGATGTGAGATAACTTTTGAATTTGGGAATAAATCTGATATGTCCGCCAGTAGTCAATAAAAAAGAGTAGTCACCTGTCTGCAGGTAAAGGTGACATTGTACAACATTGCTCCAAGCCGGTCGGATAAGGTGTTGAAGTGTTACCCTAACAGAGCCCGCTTTCCACGGGGTTTTTTTCAGAGGGCAGCTAAAACTATGTACGAGGGATTTAAAATAATGCTTGATTGTTGTTCCACCTGACACTAATAATGTACCAAGTTGGACGCTTAGAAAAGGGGCCGCCATGAGCAATCTTGCAATCATAAATACTGACGAACCAGAACACGCCGCTGATCTTGATTTTGATGAAGATGAGCGCCGAGACTTGGCAAAAGAAGTCACCAGTATCTTTAAGGCATGGAAGCTTTCTACTGCTG
>CAIYDX010000148.1 GCA_903925005.1 uncultured Geobacteraceae bacterium | reverse complement strand
GTTCATCAAGTGCCCACTCAAGATTCTGATAACGCTCTTTGATTGCTGATTCAATATCCATGTTCCAAAACTACCACAAAGAACATAAATAGTCATGTAATTATTTTACAGCTCCTAAGAAACTCGAAGATCTTGAGCAATGGAAACCCGGACGCAAAAAGAGTGATCAAGTCAAGCTGCTGGATGCAGCAACCATCAATAAATTTATCTCGGAAGCTGACTCATTCTGGGAGTGGTGTCAGTCACAAGATCCGTTCTTAACTAACCCCTTCGCAAAACAGAAAATAAAACAATCGGGCGGTTCAAAACGCGAGCCTTTTGATGTGAGCCATCTTGAAACTATCTTCCAACATTCGATATTCTCAGAGCATAACCACTCAGGGACGATGCTATTACATGAACACCATTTCTTTGCCCCACTCATCGCGGTTTACTCTGGGCTTCGCGCTGAAGAGATATGCCAGCTCCATCTCACGGATATAGTAAAATTACACGGCATATGGGTGTTCGATATTAATCGATTAGAAGATAAACGACTAAAGAATGACCCCAGTGAGCGAAGAGTTCCAATCCACAACAACCTGATTCAGCTCGGGTTACTTGAGTATGCGAATGAATTAAGACGCGAAGGCGAAACGATACTGTTCCCTGGTCTACTTACTGCCGCCGTCGAAAACGCCGAGAAGGGTGAGCAGAAATTAGCTAACAATCTCTCATCATGGTTCCGTTTACTGCTAATCAAGCTAGAGATCAAGAAAGCCACTCTTGTGTTTCATAGCTTCCGGCATACTTTCGCTAACGCCTACCATCAAGCATTATACTCGCACCCGGAGGTGGTCAAAGGGTTGCTCGGACATATTCATGAAGACATTACTAAGGACATCTATAGCTCGGCGTACGGTATTAAGACCCTAAAAGATACTATTGACGCTTTGCCGCTAAACACTGACTTAAAAAGACCCGGATTTGCGAAACCATGGAGATTAGACAATTTTCGGTTGGCCGCGACTCTACGTCGATTACGGAGAGAAGCCGAAGATCCTTATTTAACCGTGCGGCGAAAAGAACTAGTTAAAGCATCGAAGCTTTTTTTTAACCCGAAGCCTGTTCAGGTAGACGTAAAGTAACCGAGAATCAACCTATAGGCATCTATGCGCAACAAAAACGGAGATCCCTTCTGTCCTTCTGGGGTCTCCGTTTTTGTTTGTTGTGCTTGATTCTGCGTTACAGTTTTATTGTTCGTCGTATGTGAACCGCAGAACCTGACTCACCGTCTTCAACGAACCTGGCCATCTCGGCTTCAAGCTCGGCTAACCCGCTCACCATGCTAGGCCGCTGGCATCCCAGATCCATTTCGATAGAATCCAGGTATTGCATCAGCCGAATGAAAAGGTTGTCAGAAATGATTATAGTGCGGCTCTCCTCCTCTGAACACTCCGAGGCTCTTGACAAGAGCACCCGGCAGTCAGTTACAAAATCAATTATTCTCTCGATGAATGTCTGAAATTCCTCATTCTCTACAGTGAGTTCATTGGCTAAATTGTGTAAGATTTTGATGTCACGTTCGAGCTGTGAAACCCGTTTAAACTGGAAAACGTCCATCATTTTTCTCCTTTAGTACGTGTCGATAGTTTCCTTGAATGAAAATAGAGGCGATAGTCTAGTAGTGTGTAAAAACAGGCATCCGATTCCTGGGAGACGTCTGTGTGCCATTTTATTTCGTCCGGCTGCCGGTTTTACCATCTGCTCTTGCTGGTACAGTTGATGCTCCTGGTTCAGGGTTGAACACGCCTTTTAGGACGTTATAAGCGGTTGCCATCGAAATCACCCTCATATCAGGGTTTGTGGTCTGCTCGTAGACCATGAATCCGGCGAAACTCATCATGATGCCAAAAGACATCTCACGATTGTCTACATAATGTTGCTTTCTCTGATCATCCGTTGGCCGGAATGAAGGGTCTTTCGCTAGTTCATAAACCAGATCACTGTCGTGGACGCAGGATCTTTCCGCGAACAGTCGCTCAAAATCCAGCTGGTTCAACTTCATCGCAGTTGTGTAGATGAATCGGTAAAGGGCGAAATGGAAGTGGCTCGCCGTTTCCAGCACTTCAGAAATTGGTGATGGTGTGGTTCCTTGTGATGAAGGCAAATCATTGGGATCGAGGTATTCTTCCGCAAGCTGCGCGAAAGTTCGGTAATAATCGCGGTTTAATCCAAGGCGAACCCACTCTTCAGCGCGTTCCATCGAAAAGCTCTCGTCACGAGCAAGCTTCCTGATAACAAGCTCACAGACTTTTGCTTTCACTACGATGGTTTTATCAATGCTGCTGTCGTACATCTGCTCAAATGTTTTTATCTCTGAAGTTGTCAGTAAATCTGAAAGATTTTTTCGTTTTTCCACATCCATGCCGCCTGCTTGCAGATCTGTCAGGTTCACGACTTCTTCGACGGTTTGATACCGACCGACACGAAGGTGCATCGGGTTATACTGTAGTGCTGATAACGACATGATTGGCTCCTTTGGAGGCTATGCCTCTGATTAACGTGTGAATCGGCGTGCAATATTGACCCACCTTTAGCCTAAATCGGCGTCCAAAATTGACCCACCTCAGCACCCTCCTCCATACTCTCTTGATTATACAAGAGAGAGGAGATTTAAGGAGATGCTGATCGTGGAAACTATTC
>CAIYDX010000147.1 GCA_903925005.1 uncultured Geobacteraceae bacterium | reverse complement strand
GAAGGCTTAAACAACAAAGCCAAAGTGACTACGAAAAAAGCCTACGGTTTCAAAAGCTATGAAGTGATAAAACTGGCTCTATATCATACACTTGGGAAGCTACCCGAACCAGTAGTCACCCACAAATTCTGCGGATGAACCAAAATTCTTTTGCCCGGATGCGATCCCATTAATTACCCTATATGGTGATTCTTTGGCTGATAAACGTTGTTCAAAACAAGAGCTTGATGACCAATTGCAGGAACAAGGAGTTACTAGGCTTCTTAAAGTCGGGTGGCTTGGCAATGCAAAAATGGTGCTTACAACATACGAAACGTTGCGAGATCTTGAATTCTCATTGGCAGCGCAGAAGTGGTCTATCATGGTCTGCGATGAATCACAGAAAATAAAGAATCCCAATGCAATGGTGACACGTGCTGCAAAAAAACAGAATGTTCAATTTAAAATAGCTTGTACAGGTACACCTGTAGAAAATACATTAGCGGATCTCTGGTGTACATATGATTTTATACAACCTGGCTTGCTCGGTGCTTTAAATGAATTCGGTAAAAAATATCGAAGACCCATAGAAGCAAAAACTGACCAACAGAAGTGTATGGTTGAGGAATTGAGAGCTATTATCAAACCTCAAATCATTCGCCGAACCAAGAAAGAAGTTGCCAAAGATCTCCCTGCTAAGATTGAAAGTCCAGATTGTCAGTCACTTCCTATTTCTGATCATCAAAGAAAACTCTATGCTCATGCAATCTCTATCTTTAAAAATCGAGACAGCGTTGATCAAGCAACTTCATTTACAAGTCATCTAGGGTTGATACAGTACCTCCGCAGACTATGTTCCGACCCACGCAAAATTGGCCATCAATGGTGTGATAATGACAATATTGAAGAGATTCTTCAGACCTCACCCAAGATGTTATGGCTTATGAGAGCCTTGAACGAAATAAAACAAAAAGATGAAAAAGTTATTATATTTTGTGAGTTTCGTGACCTGCAGCGTACACTTCGTCATTGTATTGCAAATCGTTTTAGTATTACCCCAGACATCATAAATGGTGATACCTCTGCATCTAGTTCTAATGACAACAGTCGCCAAAAACGCCTCAAAATTTTTCAAGAGAAACCTGGATTCGGTGTGATCGTGCTTTCCCCTCTTGCAGTTGGCTTTGGAGTGAATATTCAAGCTGCAAACCATGTTATTCATTTTACGAGGCCTTGGAACCCGGCTAAAGAGGATCAAGCTACTGATAGAGCCTATCGAATTGGACAGACTAAGGACGTTTACGTCTACTATCCAATTATCACAGCGGATGATTTTATAACTTTTGACAGTAAACTGGATACGCTTCTTAAACTAAAACGAGAACTTGCAACTGATATGCTCAACGGAGCCGGCGATGTCAGTGCAGCAGATTTTGGAGATTTACAAGATATTGGCGGTTCCAGTTTATTTGCAAATGAGGCTATTGATGATGACAGCCTATGCTCAATGCAAGCTGATGCTTTTGAAGCATTCTGCGCACTCTTATGGAGCAAAATGGGTTATAAATCTTACAAAACACCACATTCTGGCGACCAAGGAATTGACGTAGTTGCAATAAACGCCAATCAAGGGGTTTTGCTACAGTGTAAAACTTCAAGTGAAAAAGGCAAAAGGCTACCTTATAACGCGGTCTATGAAGTGGTCGGAGGAAAAGTTACATATGCGCAGAAACATCCTGGAGTAAAATTTTCCATGTCTGTTGCTACAAATCAGTACTTCAATCCAACTGCAAAAAATCAGGCCGCGTTACACGAAGTTGAGCTTTATGATAGAGGTTCTCTCGCAGACTTATTAAAGAAATATCCTGTGAAGCATCTTGAACTTGAGCAGTTTATGGCAGTATTTGGGATGATTAGCTAACTCACCATGGGGGATTTAGTGGAAAAAGCATAGTATGACAGTCCTGAATACATACCGTAAAAAAGAAAGCCATTGCCGACCTGCTGCGCATAATCTGACTTTAGGGAATATAGTTGCTGACAGAATTACTTCGTATGAAGTGAAGGGTTGCTTGTCTATGGATTGGAAAGAAACGGCAATACAAGAGGTTTTTGAAAGACGGTTTCCTACCGTATTGCTTGGCAGTGGATCATCAATTTCGACGAGTCATTTTTTAGGCTTGCCGACCGGTTTCCCAAGCATGGCCGATTTAGCAAAAAGGTATTCATCAAACATAAACTCTTCTGGATTTTCGGCTGGTGACATCTCAGCCTATCAGGCGCTGTGTGATGAATTGAAT
>CAIYDX010000146.1 GCA_903925005.1 uncultured Geobacteraceae bacterium | reverse complement strand
TACCCCAGTTCTGGAAGAGGATGTTCGGCTCGCTGCTCGTAAGGGTGCGGATACGTTCCCAGACGGTCATGCGTTTCTTGAAGTTCTGTTTCTCGATCTGATCGATACTGACCGAGTGGATCGGACGCTGAATCAGGTCGTGACCCGCATGCATCGCCTCTTCGTAGCCACCCTTTTTGCCAGGGATCTCACCCGGAATCATAAATTCAAGCGTTTCAGTGGAGGCAAACGGGTTCTTCAGTGATGGTTTAATTGCTGTTTTTGACATCTGCGCCATCCTTTCGTTATTTGGGATAGTTTAAAAAATAGCCGTTGATACCGGAATACTATAGCAAATGCGTTACGTTGGTTATCTCATTACGACCGCCATAACCTTGACTTCTTCCCCCCCTGGTGAAAGCAGGCGATGCTTGAGGGTGGCATCGAAATATATGCTGTCCCCTTCGTTGAGGATAATGCGCTGGCTATCGAGCAGCAGTTCAGCCGTGCCTTTCATGACGAAGAGAAACTCTTCACCGTTGTGGCTGTAGGTGTCGGTGTTAGTGGCATTTTCATTGAGTGTCAGAAGGAAAGGATCCATCTTGGTATTTTTCTTGCGAATGGAAAGGGATTCGTAGAAATAGCCATGGTTGGTGCCGTCCTGGGAGACAACCTTGGGAATAATGGTGCGCTCGTCGCGTCTGATAACCTCAAAGGGGCATTCTTCCTCGTTTTCGGTAAAGAAATGCCCGATTTTCACGTCGAAGAAATGGGCGATTTTAGAGAGCGTGGCGATAGGAGGCGAAACATTATTGTTTTCAATCTGGGAAATCAGAGCGGTAGAAAACCCTGTCTCATTGGCCACATCCTGCAGAGTCATCTTTTTTGCACGGCGGAGCTCTTTAATTTTGGCTCCGATATTGTATTCCGACATGCATGCACCTCTGTAAGATAACTATTACCGATGGATATTTTGTAAACCGGGACATTTTATCGTTGTATGTTTCAGGTGAATAATTTACTCTGAGTCAATAATTTCTACTTTTATGATAAAATAGACGAATGAAATTAAAAGCGCAACAAAATATTTACCGTAAATAAAGTTTTTTATTTTAGATAAAGCAAATATTGTATACAAAATAAAAGGCGAGAGCCGCATTATCGCGGTTCTCGCCTTTTAAACTGCCATGATTTATCGTGTAAAATTATTTCACTTGAATATTGATCTGCTTCGGTTTGGTCTCTTCTTTTTTGGGCAGGGTAATGGTTAGTATCCCTTTGTCGCAGCTGGCGGCAACCTTCTCCTGATCTACCGTTGTCGGCAGGCTGAAGCTGCGCTGAAAACTGCCGAAATATCTCTCAATACGGTGGTAGTTCTCCTTTTTTACATCATCTTCGTGTTTGCGCTCCCCTTTCAGTATCAGGGTGCTGTCTTCGATGCGTACTTCGATATCTTTCTGGTCAACGTCAGGCAGTTCGGCTTTGATGATGATGGAATCGGTAGTTTCATAAATATCGACAGCCGGCTGCCAGAGCCCCTCCTTAATATCTTCGCCGGGAAGATCGTGATTCCAGGAAAGATTGAGGAGCCTGTTCATCTGGTCCTGCATGCTGCGCAATTCCCGCAACGGGTTGTACTTTACTATTCCCATAACGATATCCTCCCTCTATTCTAACTATACTAAAAGCATAATCACGATTTATGATTTGTCAAGATTCCGCAGGTCTGCAGTAAAAACTCCAGACTTTTCATCTTCCTTGCGGAGTGGGTGGTTACCGATTCATCAAGCAGGATGCCGGCCTGTTGGAGCGCCTCCTCATCAAATTCCATCTGCCCGAAACGGCCGGTAGCCAGGCATCTGCCGAGCCACTGCAGGGCGGATGCCGGCATCGCGCGGCCGGTTTTTGCACAGAAGCGGCACGCCAGTTCCCCCCCTTGCTGCATGAGTGCGCCGCGCTCGTCAAAATTCGAACCACAGCGACTGCACTCCTCCAGCGAAGGGCGGTATCCGAGGATATTCAGCAGATTTATTTCAAACATCCGGCGGTCGGCATCGCCGCCATTGGCCGAATCCAACTGTTCAAGGTAGGAGGCAAACAGGCGGTACAGACGCGGCAGCGGTTGTCCTTCCGGAGTGAGGCATTCCACCAGTTCACAGGCGTACAGCGCATGGGCTATGGCGCCGAGCTCGCCGCGAATCCCGGAATAGAGCGTTATGACATCGGCGCTTCGCAATGAAGAGAGGCCGTCCTTGTGATTCAGCTGGAGATCGATCCTGGCAAACGTTTCCAGTGCCGGCCCGAAACGCTTGCGGCTGTTGCGGGCACCACGGGCAAAACCTTTCAAGCGGCCATGTTCAAGCGTGAACAGCGACACGATTCTGTCACTTTCGCCATAGTCGGAGTTTGAGAGTACAAAGGCCTGTAGTTTTTCGAGATGCATGTCGGCGCCGCCCTTGTTTCTCTTGAGCGATAATGAATATCAATTGCAATATGAACCAGGAAATATTATATTAAACATTGTATAGAGCTGAATAAATGGCAAAGGAGTTAACCATGAGACAGATGATTAGTAAAGTAGCATTGTTAACTGCCGCTTTTATGATATTAGCGTTACCGGTACTTGCTGAAAACGCTACGGAAGGGCGGGGGATGGGATCTGATCAGCAGAGTACTAAAAAAGAGTGCCTACTCGTTAATAATTGCAACCAGATATGGACATTACAGGATAAGATGGATGTAATTAAAAAAGAGATCAACAAGGGATCTGCTGTTTATAGCAACAATGAACTTAAAGTCTTAAATAGAATGCTTGATGATACAATTGAGAAGATGTCAGAAGCTAATCTTGCTGGCTACTGATTTTTGATACTAAAGCGTGACGGGTGACAGATAATCCTCCCGCACAGGGGAAAATACCTCTACCGCTACAGAATTATCGATGATCTCGGCGCAATGGAGTACATCGCCAGGAATGCACCAGCTGTCCCCCGGCAACACGTCGTGAACATCAATCCCGATAGTCAGGCGAATTTGCCCTTTCACCAGATATCCGATCTGTTCGTGGGGGTGCGAGTGAAGCGGCAGGGCGACCCCCTTTTGCAACCGGAACTCCACCATCAACGTTTTCTCGCCATGCACCAATGTTTTTTGCTCAATACCGTCCAATGCCTGTCTGTAGCCTATGGCGCTGCACTTCTCAAACATCTTTCACCCCTCTGTCAATTATTCCCGCTCGGTCTTGAATTCCGGACATGAATTTCGGGAACATCATACGTAATTCGGTTTCCCCTTTAGTCCAGACTTCTAACTTTGGTAAAAAACATAAATAAGACCGCACTATATAATCGCCTGTGGATGCTTGTCAAAGAAGAAAGCAGGATTGTCTTTTGCAATTCACCTGTTACCGTCAAAATCCTTTACTCACCGATATACCGGTTGTACTATCGGCGAAATAGCAAATATATCGATGGTACATCCATACACTCGTACCATGCTCCACGAAATAATTTCTTCACAATACAAAGGTTATCCACATGATAGCTTCAGAAACACTTGCCAGACTCGAATTCGACAAACTTCTCGCCGAGATCTCCCGGCATGCCCATAGCTCCTGCACTGTTGATCGTGTCAACAGTATTCGCCCCTTGAGTGACCTTCAGGAAATCAGAACGATATCGGGGCGTATCGGCGAGATTCGCGCCCTTGACCTTTCCGGCATCTCACTTGCTCTGGGGAGTTTTGAGGATATTCGCCCATCGCTCGAACTCTTGAGGCCGGTCGGATCTATCCTGGCGCCGCTTGAACTGCTGCTGTTTATCCCGGTTTTGCGCCTGTACGCCGCACTGGCCCGGCAATCCGCGCACCGCTACGACATTCCGCTGCTGAAATCGCTGGAACCGCAGCTGCGCGGCTTTCCCGATATTCTTGAGCCGCTGGCGGCATCTATCGACGGCGACGGCAGCATCATGGATTCCACTTCGACGCTGCTTAAGGAGACCCGCCGCGCCAAACGGAGCCTGGCTGGGCGCATCCGGAAAAAGATCGAGGAGATTATCCGGGACAGCGGCATCGTGAAATTCCTGCAGGACGATTTCATTACGCAGCGCTCCGGGCGCTGGGTCATTCCGGTACGCATGGATTCCAAGGGGATGGTCAAGGGGGTGGTGCACGATGTCTCTTCGTCGGGCGAAACCGCGTTCATGGAGCCGCTGGAAATAATTCCGTTCGTCAACGAGCTGGAAAACCTGACCGCCGAGGAGAAGGCCGAGGAGATCCGCATCCTGCGCCAGCTCTCAAGCTGGCTGCGCGAAGACGCCGAACAGATCGCCGCCTGCTTTGAAACGCTGCTGGAACTGGATCTGCTGAACTGTATGACCCGTTTTGCTATCGATTACGATCTGGAACCGGCCCGGCTTAACGAACAGGGGGAGCTGCGTCTGGTGGATGCCCGTCACCCGCTGCTGTTGATGATGCAGAAGCGGGGAATTCTGAAGAAAGTCGAACCGCTCGGGCTGCAGTTGGGGGGGGATTCCCCGCAGGCAGACTCGGTTATGGTAATCACCGGACCCAACGCGGGGGGCAAGACCATTGCCCTCAAGACCGCCGGAATGCTGGCGATGATGGCGCTCTCCGGTCTTCCGGTGCCGGCCGGGCCGCGCTCCACCTTTCCGTTGATCGACGCTCTGCTGGTCGATATCGGTGACGAACAGTCGATCGAACAGAGCCATTCCACCTTTTCGGCTCATGCCGCGCGGATTACCGCCATTCTGCAGCAGTCCGGCGCCCGCACCCTGGTGCTGCTGGACGAGCTGGGGGCCGGTACCGAGCCGCTGCAGGGGGCGGCCATCGCATGCGGCGTGCTGCATGAACTGCAGCAGCAGGGGAGCATGGTCATTGCAACCACGCACCTGAGCGATATCATCGGCTTTGTTCATCAATCCCCCGGCATGATCAACGCCGGGATGGCATTCGACGATGCCAGCTTTACGCCGCTCTACCGCTTGATCGTCGGCGAACCGGGGCAGTCGCACGCCGTGGAGATTGCGCGCCGTTTCGGGATGCCGGAGCGGGTGATCGCCTTTGCCCGCCAGATGCTCGGCAATGCCGGCAGCGAGTTTGCCTCACTGCTGACGGAACTGCGCCAACGGCGCAGCGAGTATGAAAATTTGCGCAATGTGCTTGAGGCGCGCGAGCGGTCGCTTGACCGGCGGAGTGCGGAGCTTGACGCGCGGGCGGATGAGGTGCTCCAGATCCGTAAAGAGGCTGCCGAAAAGGGGTGGGATGACGCCAGGGAGCTGATCTCCGCGACGAGGCGCCGGACGAACGCACTGCTTGAAGAGTTTAAGCGCGAGAAACGGAGCGAGATCGTCGAAAAACTGCGGCGCGTCGAGGTTGAGCTGACCGAACAGCTCAAACCGAGGGATGAGAGGCCGGAACTGCTGCCGCTGAAAACCGTCAAGCCGGGTGATACCGTCCATATCTGTTCTTTGGGATGTGACGGTGTCGTCCAGTCGGTTGACGTGCGGAGCGGCAAGACACGGGTCAGGGCAGGGCGAATGGAGCTTGATGTTAACCTGGCGGAGTTGGCCAAACCGCAGGCAAAAGGGGAGAAGGGGAGCAAAAAGTCACACGCCTCTTCCTTTAAAGTGGATGTCGTTGAGAGTGAACAGCGTGAGTTGAAGCTGATCGGCATGCGGGTGGAGGAGGCGCTGGTGGAGCTGGAGCCGTTCATCAATCATGCGGCCGCCGCCGGTATGCGGGAAGTGCGGGTCATTCATGGGCACGGCACCGGCCGGCTGCGCGATGCCGTGCGCGAAGAGCTGGCGCGGCATCCACTGGTCGAAGAATTCCGGTCGGGCGAACCGCACGAAGGGCGGGATGGCGCTACGGTGGTGACATTGAGAGAGTAACCGGAGTTTGTAGGAAATGCGTGAAATTACAGTATCGACAGAGTTCGGCTGCGGCGTCCCTTTAAAATGAACTGTTCAAAAAAACTGTCAGACAGAATGCTGCGTCAACTCCACTAATTTTTTTAATTATTCGCATATTGGGACTTTCAGATAATTATTTAAATATGTATAGTCAGGTCATATTGATCAACAATTTTAGCGCAAGCTGAATATATTTGATTCATATGGACGTGCCGGAAATCTCCGTGTGAAGCAGATACAATTGAATGTTAAGGAGTGGATTTGTAATGAAAATCTCGTTACGCACCGCTTGGTGCCGCGCTGCTCGTATTCATGCAGGCCGAATGTTGAGCATTTTCTGTTGTACGCTGTTATTCCTGTTTGAAGGGAGCGTGGCGTCATCAGGAGCTGAAGTAGACCAAAGTGTACAGGCGCTGGCCGATCTTCCTCTGGAACGACTGTTGGATGTTGCCGTAGTTTCAGCCTCGCGGAAAACCCAGACTCTTTCGGATGTAGCCTCGGCGGTTTTTGTCATTAACCAGGAGGACATTCGTCACTCGGGGGCCACGACCATTCCCGACCTGCTACGGATGGTTCCGGGCCTCCAGGTGGCAAGCATCGACGGAAATTCATTGTCGGTTTCCAGCCGCGGCTTCGGTGGCACCTTTGCCAACAAATTGCTGGTGATGATCGACGGCCGCTCGGTTTACTCTCCGCTCCATGGCGGGGTTTTCTGGGACGTGCAGGATACCCTGCTCGAAAACATAGAGAGAATTGAGGTCATCCGCGGTCCAGGAAGCACTATGTGGGGAACGAATGCGGTAAATGGTGTCATTAATTGTCACAGTCTATAATTCTTCATCAGAAACAGATGATGCAGTTCTGACATGATCGTCACCTAAGATCTCGGTTCCTCTCGTCAACGTAGTATTACGAGAGGAGACTGAAGATGACTGAATCAATTGGAAACGTTGCG
>CAIYDX010000145.1 GCA_903925005.1 uncultured Geobacteraceae bacterium | reverse complement strand
TTCCGCAGAGGTCAGTTGCTGAATCTGCGCCGTCGTCAGCGCCTGCAGTTCCGTAGAGGTTAAGGCCTGAATCTGTGCCGTCGTCAGCGCCTGCAGTTCCGTAGAGGTCAGCTGCTGGATCTGCGCCGTCGTCAAAGCGCGCAGTTCCGTAGAGGTCAAGTTCTGGATCTCGGCCGTCGTCAGCGCACGCAGTTCCGTTGAGGTCAGGTTCTGGATCTCGGCCGTCGTCAGCGCACGCAGTTCCGCAGAGGTCAGCTGCTGGATCTGATCGGTCGTCAGCGCCTGCAGGTCCGTAGAGGTCAGCTGCTGGATCTGCGCCGTCGTCAGCGCCTGCAATTCCGTTGAGGTCAGCTGCTGAATCTGCGCCGTCGTCAGCGCCTGCAGTTCCGTAGAGGTCAGCTGCTGAATCTGTGCCGTCGTCAGCGCACGCAGTTCCGTTGAGGTCAGGTTCTGGATCTGCGCGGTCGTCAAACCATGAATAGCAGAAGAGGTCAACGCCTGTATCTGGGCTGTAGACAGCGATGCAATATCATCAGTTGCTAAACTAGCAATGATACTGGAGGTAAGTAAAGCTATCTGTTCCGTAGTTAACAAGTGAATATTGCTCATAATGCTGACCCCCAGGTCATAAATATTATTCTTTTATAAAAAAATGGCTCTCTAGTTTACTTATACATGCGAGTTTAATATTTTGTTAACGATTAAAACATATTAGATGCGATAAAAATAGATTATTTTATACAAATACATTTAGCTTATCGGAGAAATATATTTAATTCTTTAATATTTTTATGGGCCGCTATTAGGTTGTGGCAGCAAAAAGCCGCCTCTGGCCAAAATTGGCGTTAAAACTCTCGACGATCTTGCGTACTTTCCACAACGGGTTCATAAAAAATTTTCTTCTACACTTTCAACCTGTTTTTGGCGATAATGTAGAATGGAAATGTTAATACTTACCGCCTGACGGAGGAATGTTTTTAGTGATGTAGGGCCATAAGTTATCAAAATAATAGATTCTTTGAATCCTTGATTCAAGAGATTGCTTTTCTGGCCGCCAAACCGCATTATCAAAGATATTTAGTCGCTGGTTTAATACAAGTCGCCTCCAGCACATACTTAAAAATGACAATCAACACACCGTTCGGGCCAAAATTAGTATTTTATTTTTCGTAACAACCTGATTTATAAACGGATCAGACTAGACAGATCGCAACACTCAGCAATAATTGTAATCCCGTTGTAATCCCGTTTGCAGTGATTATGAATAAGTGATACTATAAAAGATTGGTAAAAAACAGAAGTGTATTTTGTTATAGGAAATTCCTACACTATGAGTAAGCTTTTTTTTATAAAAAGATATTTTATTCCTGTCGCGTTTTTCAGTTTTATAATTAATCTGCTTATACTGTCACCCACAGTTTACATGATGTCGCTTTTTTCGCGAGTTATCGGCCCTCGTAGTGAGGAAGCTCTGTGGATGTTGAGTGCGTTGCTAATTATTGCACTTTTGGTTATGGCCGCATTAGAAGCAATACGGTCAAGTATACTGGTGTCCGCAAATAATGCCATGGACTCCATGGTTGCACCCTACCTGTTAAACAAGATGATGGAAGAAGCGGCCGTTCCGGAGGGGTCACAATATAGTTACGCATTAAAAGACTTACATACGGTCAGATCGTTTTTGACCGGGCATGGGTTAATCACAATACTGGATGCTATCTGGATGCCATTCTATTTCCTTGTTATGTACCTGATGAATCCTTTAATGCTGTTTCTGCTTGTTGTTGGCTCAGTTTTAATGGTTGTGCTGTCCATAGTGAACAAACAGCTTACCAGCGCAGCGCTAAGCGAAGCGAATGGTGCAAGTCAGAATGCTTCGCGTTTTGTGAATTCAACGCTGGAAAATGCCGAGGTTGTCAACGCCATGGGTATGCAGCGCAGCATCACAAGACGTTGGGCTTCACTCAATGACCGGGTCATGATTCTCCAGACTAGGGCAAGCAATCGGGCAGGCATAACTACGGCGGGAACAAAGTTTGTAAGAATGTTGATCAGTTCAATGGGAATGGGCGCCGGTACATATATTGTCCTGCATGAACCAACTTTCACTATTGGCCAGATGATTGCAGGCGGTGTCATGTTTGGCAAGGCTCTCGGACCACTTGAATACATTATTACTTCTTGGAAAAGCATTCTAGAAGCTAAAACATCATATAGCCGTCTGGATGACTTCATTAAGAAGTTCAGCCAAGAGCAGCCCAATTTAATGGAACTCCCTCCGCCTACCGGTAAACTGACTCTGGAACATGTCTCTTTTGGCTTCCGTTCCAATAGTAAGGTAACTGTCAGGGATGTTTCGTTTTCACTTGAAGCGGGTGAGTTTCTGGGCATTGTCGGTCCCAGCGCTTCGGGCAAATCTACGTTGGCACGACTCATGGTCGGGGTTTGGAAACCACTTCAGGGAATTGTACGAATAGATGACGCTGACATGAATAACTGGCCTTCAGGTCGATTGGGGGAACATATCGGTTATCTTCCTCAGGACATAGAACTTTTTGCCGGTACTGTTGCCGAAAATATCGCGCGCCTTGAAGAGCCTCATTCCGAACAGGTTATTACTGCGGCAAAAATGGCCGGATTGCATGAAATAATTCTGCAATTGCCAAATGGATACGACACCCAGATTGGTGAGGGGGGAACCGTACTTTCTGGTGGGCAACGACAGCGTATCGGCTTTGCCCGTGCACTGTACGGAACACCCAGAATTCTAGTACTTGACGAGCCGAACGCTAATCTGGACACTGCGGGCGAGACGGCACTGATCAATTCCCTGATAAACCTGAAGCGGGCTGGGATAACAACTATACTAATTACTCACAACCCGAACTATTTAAGCCATGCGGAAAAGTTGCTTATAATGCAAAACGGCACTGTCGCTGCATTTGGACCCAAGGATTGGGTTTTAGCACAAGCTCAACAAGCAAAAGGACAGCAGCAGGCTCAGGTTAAAGAACAGCCGCAGGAACACATGAAAGAGCTACAACAGGATCAAGTGAAGGCATAAGACAAAATGGATAACGACATAATAGACAAAAATGTGACTGCCCCCTTTAAAACTAAAAATGATCTACCTATTGGCCGGGTATCCACACAAGCCAATCCAATTGTAGCTGCTCACGCCACGAGGCAGCTTAGGGTTCTGACTCAAAATGAACTTCTTCGCGAGTCGACTATATCGGCGCGACCGGCTATTTTGGCAGGCCTCGGCATTTTGATTCTCTTTATGTGCGGAATTATTTATTGGGTTGTGTATATTCCGTTGCATTCTGCCATACACGCTCCCGCTGAAATTATCTTTAAAAGCAAACGTCAACCCGTTCAGCACCTGGAGGGGGGTCTCGTAAAGAAAATACTTGTAAAGGACGGCGACACCGTTCAGGCAGGTCAGGCACTAATATTGCTGGAAGATAAACAGGTACAACCGATAGTTTCTATGCTCAACGAGCAGAATACTGCGGAAATGGCTGTCATGGCGCGTCTTGAGGCTGAAAGCAGGGGGCTGAAACATATTGAATTCCCTCGTTCCGTAAATGCAAAGATCAGACAGACCGAAGAGAAAATGTTCAATACGAGACGAGAGTCTTTTGAACAACAAATTGAACTTTTACGTCTGCAAATTTCCGAGATAAAGGAAACTATCAAGGGACACCAGGATCGTCTGGCAACAAAGAATCAAGAAATTGCATTAATAAAGGAGCAACTTGATGCCAACCAGTCTCTCCTTAAAGATGGATATGTAACAAGAACCCTCATTTTGGATCTCCAGCGGCAACTGGCAGCAAACACAGGTGAGCGAGAATCAATAATCGCTGCGATTGCTGGAGATAAACAGCGAATAGCCGAATTCGAGCAAAGAATCGTATCTTTCAAAGCCGATCGTGGGCAAGGGGCGGCCAACGAATTGAGACAGTCCACCATGCGGCGTATCGAGCAGGAAGAGCGCGTCCGCCCCATGCGGGATATACTCGAAAGGCAAATTATACGGGCTCCTGTTACCGGCAAGGTTGTCGGCTTGAAGGTAACTACAATTGGTGGTGTTGTGCTTGCGCGGGAACCGCTTATGGAGATTGTACCGTCAGGGGATACACTGATTCTGGAGGCAAAAATAGAGTTGAAAGATGTAGCCGACGTCAAGGTGGGGCAAGAGGCGGATGTGTCTGTACAGGGTTTTGACGCCCGTAAGATCCGCTTTTTAAGAGCCAAGGTAACATACCTCTCTGATGACCGGCTCAAGGGGGCGTCTTCACAAGAGAAGCCATACTATGCCGCATATCTGGAGTTTCTCCCGGAGTCTCTTGAAAAAATGGCTGCGGGGAATGCCAAAATAATACCCGGCATGTCTGCCGGTGTCTCTATTGCGACACCGGCAGAATCCACATTTGATTACATAATTCAGCCGGTGCGGGAACGTTTCAAGCGAGCGCTGGAATTAAAAGTTAAATGAAAGCATTGTCTTACATATATTTTAAAAGCGTATTAATTCCTTTGTGTCTAATCACCATGGCCCTTATTGAACCGGTCGGTGCCGACTCGATCATACGTATTATTGGCGACGGGGCAAATACGGATAAGGACAAATTTTCGGATCATCAGTCACAACCAACAACTGATCCCTCTTCTTCCAGGAAAGAAGGGACAACAATTCGTATTATAGGCGACAAACCAGTCCCAGCTCGGTCGCCTATTAACGAGGATCAGAACCAAGATGCCTCTCCCATAAAAGGAATCAGTATCATCGGTGACAAAATAGAAACAGTTCGAAAAAAGACTCCAGAGAAAACAAAGACAACAGCTGAGGAAGAGAACTTTACGAGTGAAACGGCTGAGCAGCAGCTAGCCCAACGTCTGGTAGCCCTCAAGGCGGAAGAGAACCGTAAGGCCGCTGAAAAGGCTGAGCAGGAGAACAAAGCCGCCGAGGCGTCAAGTCAAACGGCAATACAGTTGGAACAGGAACAGCTGTCGGCTCGAATGGCAGACGAATCACGCAAAACCGCGGAGAAGGCCGAGCAGGAACGGTTAGCTAAGGAAAAAAATAAACAGGAAAGAGAAGCGACCGAAGCGACAAGACAAACTGCCATAAAACTTGAGCAGGAACGAAATGCGGCCCGCATGGCTGAAGAATCGCGCAAGGTTGACGAGGAGCGCCTGGCTACAGCAAGAAAAGCTTTAGCTGATCTGCTACCTCCGGAATCGGGAACACCGATCCAACAACCTGCAACAACCGGCAATACTACTGATTCTTTGACAGTTTTTAATAACGGCCTTGATAACAAAGTCCAAAACGACAGCACTTCAACGTCAATACCTGAAACTATATGGAATCTCTACTTGTCTGCAAAAACCAATGACCCGGCATTAGGTCGTACCGAAGCAAGGGTCACAGGCAGCAAAGCCGACTCGGACCAGTTGCGGTCAGGACTGCTACCGCATCTCGATTCAAGCGCGGGGATTCAACAAATTTCCCAGACATTGAACAATTATTCAACTGACGTGACAAAGTATGATTATTCCTCACTTAACTACAATGTTACCGCCCGCCTCACCTTATTAAGTGTTCCAACCATATATTCCCTGTCCGCTGCTGCTGCCGGAATCAGCGTTGAGCTGGCAGGGGTTGCTGCAGCCCGGCAGAACCTGATAGTTAAATTAACGGATTCCTATTTTTCACTACTAAAGGCCCAAACCGACAAACAGATTGCTCAGGGAGAAATCAACCGCCTTAAGCAGGTCCTTGAACAGTCACAAGCTTTTCTTAAAGCCGGAACAGGAGACATTATCTCGGTGTATGAGGCCCAGTCCCGCCTGGACGGAGCCCGCGCCGATCTTAACAAGAGTGAAAGCTCTCTTCGTCTTGCAGAACAAAAGCTATCAACTGTGGTGGGAAAACCGGTCACATCAATTGTGAATTATCTGCCACAGCTGCCGGCAGGCCCCGATCCGGACAACATAGACTGGTGGGTGACCACCATGGAAAAAGAACAACCGGTAGTTCGACAAGCGCGTGAAGGGATTACCCAGATTTCGGAACAGCGGAAGGCGGCAAAGGCAGAGTATCTTCCTGTTCTTCAGGCGACAGGAGGATACGCCGTCAGCAGGGGGACCGCGGATTTGCCGACAGCTGAAGTGCGACAATGGTTTGTAGGAGCATCCATCTCGTTGCCATTATACTCGGGGGGAGAAACCTCCGCCAAGATCCGCCGTGCGGCCGCATCAGAGGAAGAACGTCGGCACATATTCGACGAAACTATGGATCAACAGCGAGAAAATGTAAAGCAGTCCTTCTTTAATCTTCGCTACAACATCAGTTTAATAAAGGCGTTGGAACAGAAGAAAGCTTCTGCTGAAATACAACTGGCAGCAATTAGTAAAGGGCGAAAAATTGGCACTCGTAACGCCATTGATTTACTTAATGCCGAGCAGACGTATTCCATGGCCATGCGCGACTATAAATTTGCCTTGTATGATAATATTATCAGAACTATTCAGCTGAAATCTGCTGCCGGAATACTTGCAGATGCCGATGTTTCCGAAATTTCAAAGACGGTAGCACCTACTCTTAGTAGTGGGTTAATATCGTATGCCGTCAAATAAACGTCACAACAGCTCATTTTTTTGACAGATTGCGAGATGCCATGAAGCGCATCAACCTGTTACTGATTATTTTGATGGTGATATGTACCGTTGCTATTATCCTCTATGCAGATGGCGGTCCGGAAATTGCCGAAAAAGCAGGCGCGTTCAAGACATCCGTCCCAACTACCGCAGCAGGACCCTCTTCAGCTATCCAAGAGTCCGCCCGTAAGCAATTGTCCACTACAATTGCTGCCTCCAAATCTGAGCCACTCCATGCAACCGCATCACCCACTACTGAACCGCTAGTCCCATCTACAATCGTTTCATCGCACAGTTTTACTGAACCTACTACCGGCATGGAGTTCCTGCCGGTAGCCGGTGGATGTTTCCAAATGGGTAACAATAGTGGTGATTCCGACGAGAAGCCTGAGCATCAGGTCTGCCTGGACGGTTATTATACGGGGAAATACGAGGTAACTCAGGAACAGTGGCAACGAATTATGGGTAACCGCCCCTCTTTTTTCACTTCTTGCGGAGATAATTGCCCAGTGGAGAACGTCAGCTGGAACGACGTGCAGGAATTCATCCGCAAGTTAAATCAGTTGAATGGCAGAACCTACCGTTTATTGACAGAAGCCGAATGGGAGTACGCCTGCCGAAGTGGAGGTAAAGCTGAACGTTTTTGCGGCGGCGATGATATAGACGCTGTAGCATGGTACGACGAGAACTCAAGCAGCAAGTCCCACCCGGTAGGAGAGAAAAAACCAAACGGACTCGGCATATTTGACATGAGCGGGAATGTATGGGAGTGGGCAAACGATCTATTTGACAAAGATTATTACAGTAAAGCTTCCATCCGTAATCCAGAAGGACCGACATCGGGTTCCAAGCGTGTCATTCGAGGCGGCAGTTGGTACAACGACCTTAGAAATGTACGCGCATCAATTCGCGGCAGCGACGAACCTGATCACCGCAGCATTAACCTAGGTTTCCGGCTCGCTTTTTCAACTCAATAAAACCTATTTTACGATATAACTCACGCTGCCACCGGCACAATTATAATCAATCTCCCGCGTAACCATCCGCGATATTTTACCGGACACTACGTTTATCTTGCGGGCAAAAAGGACAATTTTGTTGTTGAGATAACTGTAAGTCCCGACAACGGCCTCGGTTTGATCATAATCATCCTTTTTGATCTCGGAAACCTTTCTCGAAAGCACCACCAGCCCCTTCTCATTCAAATTAAAGAATTTGGCGAACTCGACCTGCGTTATTTTAGTGCTGCATACGGAGCTGAGGCTGCCGCGCATAAGCTCCCCCATCAATAGCCCTTGAGATGCGGGGGAGAATGATTGAATATCGACAAAATCTGTAACCAGTATGGAATAATTTTCTTTGTCATTAACAGTAAAACATTTGAGACTTTTTTCAGACTTGTCAGCGGTGGCGGCTCCGGCTTCACTTTCAGCAACACATGGCACGGTACAAAGTTCGCGGGCGATATCATTAAATAGCGGTTTCAGCTCTGTAGATTCCAAGAGTTGATTGAATGTTTTGCCGTAACAGGCGCTAAAACGTGTTGCCGTGTTCTGTGCAGCACATCCGGAGAGGATGATAACCAAAAGAGTAGATGTAATCGCGGAAAAATTGATATTCATTTTATTTGATCCCATCGCTTACGATCTTCATCGAGTTTTTGATCACCTCTTTTGGGGGAGATGTATTAGGAAGCAGAGTTACCGGAATATACGTTTGGGCTGATGAAATCAAAATGCCGGTATTTATATCAATAACACGGGCATTTATGGTGAGGTTGCCTTCCGCAACAGAATATGTGCCGGTAACTACGCCGCTAATCTGGTATTCTTCTCTCAATTTAGCGGCATCTCTGCTCAGTGAAAACTCTCCTGAAGCATTTACGTCAATACCCTTTGTAAGTCTGACTTCGAGTATCTGCCATTTATGCAGTTGCAGGCCATGCATCAAGTTCTCGGAAATAAGGCGGCCAAGCGCGTTAGTATCTCCAAGGTTGTCCAAATTTGTAAAACTTGTTACAATGTAAGTGTTTGAAATGCTGTTGGCGACAGCATTCTTTTCAAGCTGGTCGGCAAGATTATTCATTTTATCGTTAAAATCCCCGACCTTCGGAAGGGTAATCTGGCTCTCTATGGGCACATTGCTGTCCGTATTCGTATTAGTATGCATTGCGCAGCCGCCTAAAAGACAACCCATGGACAAAGCAGTGATTGTTCCCGATAGTATTTTCATCATTTCTCCTTTGACACACCTCTATACGCACTGAAATGCAAACTTAGTGCCACAAGTTTACACATGATTTGACCTTTATATCATCTAACCGCCAATCCTGTAAAGTGTCCTTAAAGTAAATGAGGTAGACTTATTTATTTGCTTTTGAAATTAGTCCTGAAATAAATTGTGATCGTTGTTAAAAAAGTATACCGTAGGCTGAACTATGACAAACGTGGATTTAATTTCTTGCGAGAAATATCCAAGGCGTTAAACCATATATTTAAAAAACCGATACAGACCGTATATGATTTTTTATTTGAAGAGAACCACGTTTACCTTTATACCATTATATAATCTCATCATAATTCAATTGAAGGAGATCGTATTCCGATGATCGTTACTCAAGATTTGATTCTTATCGAAGGCGCCGCAACCTACGAACGAATCCTGGCGGATGTGCGTGAGGTCGAGGCGGA
>CAIYDX010000144.1 GCA_903925005.1 uncultured Geobacteraceae bacterium | reverse complement strand
CCGACATAAATATTTCCTTTCTTGTGAATTCATTCCCTTAGTTCTATATGCATCTTTTTTGACAAAAGTAAGAATTGCTCTGAAACGAAAAAAGGTGTCACCGTTTCTGGTAACACCTCATTCCTGCCGAATTATGATTTTGCTTTTTACATACTCATTTCAAAAGACTGGTGACGAACTTTTTCAGGTTCTGGTTCGTCGTCGTCGTGTTGGCTTTGTAAGCCCTTATCATTGTCTTGGGCAACCTCGGCTATGGACTCATTGCCTTTATCGTGTCCTGAACCGGATTCTTGCCCTTGGGTATGCTCTTGGTCAAGAGCCTTGTCGGTTAACTGTTCGTTTAATAGGTCAACGGCTTTTTCCGGCGGTGTTGCCTCAACTGAAAGTATCGGGCTGTTTTCCGGTGGCGGAGGCTCTGGAAAAAGAACTGTATTCACAATGTTTTCACAACAAGCCATAAAGTTATCCATTTTTTTAGACATTGACTCAAAAGAATATTTCGACTCTTCCATTTCCAGCGGTTTGTTGCTGGTGTCCTGGCTGTTGACTGACAGATTGTTAATTGGCTGGTTATCGGTTGCCGGATATTGAATTATAGAGCCATCGTTGGTGGTGGTCTTTTCCTGAGCCTCCATTGCTGCCTTAACAACCGCTTCCAGATTATCGGTAATGACAACCATACCGTCACTTTGTCTTGATTCTAAAACATATGCTATATTTTCGTTAATCATTCCAACTGAAAAGGAAGGTAGCATATTAATATTTTGTCCATACGTTTTTCCTTGCGACTTATGCCCAGTTGTTACGGCTCCGGCTCCTGTGCGTGTTCCTTCTGGGTCAAAACCTTTCACGATTTTTCCGTTATCAAGAGCAATGGTGAATGTGCCAGTCCTTTCGTCTCGGTCAATTGCCATGTAGGTTGTATCTTTAATAAATTGATTAGCTTTTCCAAAATCGCTTTTGTCCGTATCAGTAAAAATTCGTTTTTCAAACAAAGACATTTGCTCCTGACAAACTTCAAATTGTGCGAGTTTGCTTCCGTCCTTGACGGTACTTACTTCAATAGTTGTTCCATCAAGCTTCATTCTATTAAGCTCTGCCCGTTGTGTTGGATTGAACTTGATATTATTGTCTTCACCGCCGACATTGTAAGTAATCGTATTTTTATCAACGTCTCTATCAACTATTTCAAGGACTGAACCCGCTTTAATTGTAATACCGCCAGCTCTCATGTCCTTTAAGACGTTAACAAAATTACCGACTTCATAATTAATTGCCTGTCTTTTTTCACTACTGCCCATGTTTATGGCTCGTTCCGCTGAGTATTCATATATTTCTTTACCGATAAGACCGTTTTCACGCTGTATATCCCTTATAACGCCTCCTAATTCGAGACGCTCAGCATTGGTTAGCGTCTGACAGCCGACAAGTTTCAACTGTTTTTTATACGATAGGTCACCTTCAAACTGATTGGCTTCAATATAAGCTTTGGCGGTAGCCTGAATTAATTCGTCTCTTCCGGTGTTCGTTTCGATTATTTTGCCAGCGTCTTTTAGAATCTGGAAGCCCTCTTGGATTTTATGATTCTGGAATGCGTTAGTTGCATCGTAAGAGTATTGGTTTGTTCCTTCGCTATTAAGAACCTGACGCTGAACCTCGGTAATAAACGTTTTAGGAACGTTAGTTGCTTGTAAGTCCTTAAATGGTTGCCCTGCCGAGACTGGTGCCAACTGGTTAATGTCACCCACACAAATAATTTTTGTGCGGTTATCTTTCTCGGCGACGAAAAGTTTTGCCATATTTTCTGAGCCTACCATGGACGCTTCATCCAGAATAATTACCCGCATTTTTCCGTCAGCCAATGGCTCTCGTTCTTTTTGGACATAACTGTCAATGGTCTGACTCTTGATACCGCTATCATTTTGTAACTGAATGACAGCCGAGTTACTCGGTGCCATACCTACAAGCTCTATGTCGGGATTGTCTTTAAGAGCAAGATATACCGCCTCCATGCTGGTAGTTTTACCCGTTCCTGCTGCACCAT
>CAIYDX010000143.1 GCA_903925005.1 uncultured Geobacteraceae bacterium | reverse complement strand
TGACAAAACATCTGATACAATCTGTTTCAAAGCGTCACCTCGTATGTCTAAGTAGTTTTATTGGGGAATAAAGCTATCTTATCATAGTTGGTGTCGCTTTTATATTAATAATATCAATTGGTTATACTATTTTGCACTCTGCGAAAGTTGAGTTATTATTACGAAGCCGATCCGCTTTATCTGGAGCGAAGTTCAGATCCAAAACAGCGAATTGTGCTGAAGTGCAATTCGTCATAATGGTGTCCACAACAGTAGTAAGGTTGAAACTTCCTGCTCCCACCGAAGGAGAAAGCCATGTGCGGTCGTTTTACTCTAATTATTGCCCCCGAAGCTCTTGCTAAAGTTTTTAACTTGCAGGAAGTCCCAGAAATTGAACATCAATACAATATCGCACCAAGTCAGACTGTTGCTGCAATAAGGCATATTGGTGATCATAACAAACTTGACTTTTTGAAGTGGGGGTTAATACCCAGCGGGTTAGGCGATCATTCTCACGCTTCCATCAACGCTCGTTCTGAGCTTATTCACGATAAACAGATATTCCGTCATGCGATCAAATATAATCGATGCATCATTCCAGCGTCAGGGTTTTATGAATGGTTGCCCCAGGGTGATAATAAACAGCCATATTATATCCGCATGAACAGTTCCTTTGTGGGATTTGCAGGCATCTGGGAAACGAGTAAAGCTGACGACGGTACAGAGGTTGTAACATGCTGTATTTTAACTGCAATTGCAAATGAAGTGGTCAAGCCGATACATGATAGGATGCCAGTTATACTCCATTCAGATGATTACAACTTTTGGTTGAACATAAATATGCACGATCCTCATGAGCTACAGAGGCTTTATAAGCCATATCCTTCCGATTTAATGGTAGCGTATAAAGTGCCAGACCTAGTGAACAACGCAAGATTCGATGGCGCTTCATGCATTGTTCAGATGTAACAAAAATAGTCGCACTATCAACCGATTAACTGACCCGAAAAGTTCTAAGTGCGTTCACCAGGGGACGCCAATCATATGTCCGGCATAGTCCGGTGTGATACAAAAAGCCCTGAGAAATCAGGGCTTTTCTTGTATTTGTTGTCCAGCGACGTCCTCTCTGATATACTAACATCCAAAGGTTTTGGGGACACTTTTAGTGACATGCCCCAAAACCCCAAAATTGGATGCCCCCAAAAAGGAGAGCGACCATGCCGAAGCGAATTCTACCCCTCACTGACATCCAAGTCAAAAACGCCAAACCGAAAGCGAAAGAATATAAACTTGCCGATGGTGGCGGCCTTTATCTGCTCATTACCCCAAGTGGCGGAAAGCTCTGGCGCTTTAAGTACCGCTTTGGTGGAGTAGAAAAACGGCTTACCTTCAAAACGTACCCCGAAGTATCACTTGCAGACGCACGACATCGCAGGGATGATGCACGTAAGCTGATAGCCAACGATGTTGATCCAGCGTCTATTCTTAAAGCACTAAAAGAAGAAAAGCTGGTTGCTGAAACTACATTTGAAAAAGTTGCCCGAGAATGGTTTTCAAAGAATGAGCCGGTATGGAGTGAAAGCCATTGCAAGACTGTAAAGAGTCGGCTTGAGCGAGATGTCTATCCGATCATAGGTGCTCGGCCGATTGCAGATATAACAAGGGGTGAGGTAATAGCCCTGATAAGGCGTGTAGAAGCAAGAGGAGTTATCGAGACCGCTGACCGGATCAAGATTTATTGTGGTCAGATTTTTAGATATGCACTTAACCTTGAACTTATTACACTTAATCCGGTTACTGACATGCGGGATGTCCTCTCAAAACGTGAAGCGGGGCATCATGCGGCAATAACAGATCCAAAGATCCTGGCCGGACTTATGCGGGCTATAGATGATTTCGATGGTTCATTCATTGTTAAATGTGCATTGCGTATTGCTCCGCTGGTGTTTGTCCGACCAGGTGAACTTAGACATATGGAATGGTCTGAGATAGATTTTGAAACTGCTCAGTGGAATATACCTGCTGAAAAAATGAAAATGAAAACGGCTCACCTTGTACCATTATGTAATCAGGCTATCGACGTTCTGAAAGAGTTACACCCTCTGACTGGCAACGGAAAATTTGTTTTTCCGAATTATCGTACCGGTGACCGACCAATGAGTGAGGTGGCTTTACTTGCAGCCCTCCGCCGTATGGGGTACAGCAAAGAAGAAATGACTCCGCATGGGTTCAGGGCAACTGCTCGAACAATCCTTGATGAAGTATTGCAAGTACGTCCTGATTTTATCGAACATCAGCTTGCTCACGCAGTTAAAGATCCTAATGGCAGGGCATACAACCGTACAGCTCACCTTACGGAGCGCAAGAAGATGATGCAGCTATGGGCTGATTACCTGGATAGCCTGAAGGCCGGAGCGAAAGTTATTCCGTTCAAAGAAAAAGCTGCTTAAATCCTTGAATATTTCTGTATGTTAACTATTATTGGCGAAAAGTGATTAAGGAGTGGGCATGAGTGACGGAGAATTCAGACAAAAGTCCTTCGATTCTAGTGAATTAATTCTACGGCATTACGACTTTGTAGGAATTGATGATCTTTCATTTTATTTGTCTGAATACCAGTTACGTCATACTAAATTTATTAGCGAAAAAGAATACATGATGGAATGGGTTCTTTCCAGCGGTAGAATTAAATCTATTCTTAGGGATTTAGTTAGTAAAAATATTCTTAAAAAATACAAGTCCGACAAAGAAATTGAAAAATTGAATCTCCCTGTTATTAAATTGGCGGAACTCGCAATTTGGCACGAAGGCAAACAAAATCAGTATTTTAAATGCCCTCAAGTCATTTTGGATAAGTTTCAGGTAGGTAACGTTGCGAAAGTAGTCGGAAAACGTCAAGGAGTGCTTTCAGAGGCAATTGAACATGCTTACAATAAACTTCGTAATCAAGGAAATACCAGAGTTTTGATCGGTGGGAAGCCCCGCGATTTTTGGCAATGTTTGAAAGCGATGGCAACGGTCGGAAATGTAAATGCAGACGAGTATATATTGGAGCGCATTGAAAGTGTAAAAATCCCAAAGAATGGTGGCTGCTCTCTCATCACCAAGGCAAAAATAGCTGTATTTGCTGAGCATACAAGAACAAAAGAAGGAAAGCATTATAATGAAAATGCAGTTTCGAAAATCCTCACTAAACTTAGAAAAAAATATCCCCTTCCTGCATAATCTCATTCAATAACCCCAGTTATGGAATTCCACAACAGCATTTAGAGAATAAGAATCGTCGATATGCCCACTAAGAAGTAATACTTTTTGGAGGGCTTTTTTATGCAGCACAAATCAGTAGCATCACTCCCCGAAACCGGCTTTGTCAGGTTGCCGCAAATCATCGGCAGCCCTAAAGCCAATCCACCCATTCCAGCTATCATTCCAGTCTCAAAATCGACCTGGTGGGCAGGTGTAAAAGAAGGCCGCTTTCCCCAGAGCACTAAACTTGGCCCCCGCACCACTGTGTGGAGAGTCGAGGATATCAGACGATTGATTGAGACGGCTTAAGTCGCTGCTGTGGATTAAATGCCAATCAATAGGGATTACATAACGGATAGTTAGCTGTTGGATAAACAGCAGCTCATCGAGCACTCAGGGGCGAGAAGCCCTGTAGCAGTGCAGTAAATATGCAACAAGGAAACGAAGTAGTAGTCGGAGTGAATGGAATGAATATTACTGTACAAAGAGAAAGCTATTTTGCAGCAAAGCCGCCATCAACCTTTAAGGAGTACACTCAATGCAAACGCCAGAAACATCCTCGCTGCTCAATGAACTGCACTGGTGAGCAACGAGAAGAGATTGAAACACGGCACCTCGCGGATAACCCTGCAGTCAGTACAGCATGGGATGCTTATGTACTGCAGAAATGGCAACCATGGACAACTATCTACAAAAAATATCTCGAAATTCAAAAGGTCTTCGGTGCGCTCTTCAGCATATATCAGGAGCAGCAACGTCTGGGTGAACAGTACGAACTGGTCATCGGACTTGGATTACTGACATGGCAGCAACCCAAAGGGCATGCTGTACGAAGACATCTTTTAGTTGCCAAGGCATCTCTTGAGTTCGAATCCGCAATAGGAAGATTTACCGTTAAACCCGCTCCTGATGGAGATCAGGCCGAAGTGGAACTTGACATGCTTGAGCCTGAATCCTACCCTGCAAATGCATCATCGCTGGTTGGATCTGGCAGGCAGTTGAGGGACAACTTCTGGGACAGGACTATTTCAAACGCCATACTTGCATCTGTTTCCAATTCGCTTGAAGGTCAAGGCAGAGGTGTATTTCAACCCGATGTTGTCCGCCCAACCGGCGTGAAGGCAACGGATATACCTCTTATCGAATTCGCGCCTGCTCTGATCCTAAGAAAACGGTCACAAAAGGGGTTGCTGAACATCCTAGCCGATATGTTTCGACAAGTCGAAAGCGGCATAAAAATACCTGAACAGTTCCTTGATCTATGTGAAGTATCTGTCCAGGACGAATCTAACTCTGGAACTGGTGACCATGAAACCAGTTTAAATCCCCCAGATCACATCTACTTTCCTCTACAGGCCAACGAACAGCAACGGCAGATAATCTATAAATACAACAAACAGAATGGCGTGCTGGTACAGGGCCCTCCCGGCACCGGTAAATCCCAAACCATTTCAAATCTCATATGCCATTTGCTGGCTACCAGCCAAAGAGTTCTTGTGACTGCAAAAACTGCACGTGCCCTTGAAGTGTTACATGAAAAAATCCCGCCAGCGGTCAGCCCACTCTGCATTAGCATGCTTGGCAGCGGCACAGAAGAAAGGGAATCACTGGAGCGTAGTGTCAACGGCATACTGAACAAAATAAATACCCATAGTGATATTGCTGATGCCCGAAAAATGGAAGAGTTTGAACAAAAACTGCATGACAACAAAAAGGCCAAGGCTGAAGCAGAATATGCACTGATTGCCATGCGTGAAAAAGAAACCTTCCAACATTCACTTGCCGGTGGTGCCTATACTGGTACTGCCGCTGCTATTGCTTCAAAGCTCCTTGTAGATGAGCATCTGTACAACTGGCTGGAAGATAAAATAAGCGAAAACGATGAAATACCGCTTGTACGCCCAGACATTGATCTATTGGCTACCCTGCTTGTCGAAATCAGTGATGAGATGGACATTGAGCTCAGTAAGCATGTCCCCGATATAGCCAAAGATATTCCGGATTGCGAGTACCTGCGTGGTATGTGGCAGGAAACTGCTGCATATGAAAATTTGGCAAAAGACAGAGAATCACGTTTGGGTTCACTGGCAGGACAAGCTATTGCTAAAGCAAATCGTGAACAGGTAATCGCTCTGAACGATGCCATGACCCGCCTTGTGGCCGAAATACTCAGCGTCATGCGTCGTCCCCTCCCATGGGTCAATGGGGCCATAAAGGAGGTGCTGGCGGATCTCGATATTCCTTGGAAACAGTTGCATAACCAAGGTGTTTGTTGTGCATCTTAACACAAGCTATTACCGCAATGGTACGCTTGAATTCGACAAACTATTCACCAGGCAAAACGTTACTGAAGAAGTACTGGAACGGCAGGCGGACTCCAAAAATGAGATTGCTCGACAGAAACTGATGTTGAGCGGAAAAATGCCTGATATTGCTATCGGACCCTGGTGTAGCGACCCTTACGAGTGCGACTTCATGTGCCACTGCTGGAAAGATGTTCCAGAAGATTCGGTATTCGATCTGGCAGGTAAGGGCGTTGATACATTTAAACTCTATAACCAGGGTGTTGAAAAGCTGAAGGACATACCTCTGGATCTGCTCAAGGGAAATCAGCTCCAGCAGGTTGAAACGGCACGGAGTAAGAAAAATGTTGTGAACCCAAAACAGCTACGCGAGTTTCTTGATACGCTCCGCTATCCGCTTTACTTCCTAGATTTCGAGACATTCATGGATGCCATTCCTCCCTATGATGGCATGAAGCCCTTTCAGCATGTTCCGTTCCAATATTCGCTACACTGGCAAAAGAAAGCTGGTGGTACACTGTATCACACGGAATATTTTGCCAAGCCTGGCGTTGATCCTCGTAAAGAAATTGCCGAACGGCTTCTGAAAGATATTCCTGAAGGTGCCTGTGTACTTGCCTATTGGAAGTCATTTGAAGCAGGCCGTATCAAAGAGTTGGCCGAACTGTTTCCAAACAAGAGGAAACGGCTTCTTTCGATTGTCGATAATATGGTTGATCTCATCGATCCGTTCAAGGCCCGCGATCTTTATTCATGGAAGCAAAAAGGTTCTCATTCCATAAAGGCAGTTTTACCTGCTTTTGTAAAGGGGATGACATACGAAGACATGGAAATCGGCGATGGTAGTGCGGCTATGGAGGCCTACCATCAAATGTGTGATTGTGCCGATAAACCCAAGGAACTGGCCAAAGTACGGAAAAACATGCTAGAGTATTGTAAACAGGATACATTGGCAATGGTTAGGCTGCTGGAAGTGATTGAAAAAATGTCGGCAAAGTAAAAGATTACGCTTCTATCCCCAAGACAAAGGTTGGGGGGTAGCAATCCCGCCGTAGAGGGTTCTTCTAAGTTGAGTTCCTACGGCAAATCTAAGTACGTTGTTTAGTTGTTCCAGTATCGGCTTTGCCTGCATTACGATCTTTGATATCCCGTTTTTAGCAATCTTCTCGACAGGTTCTCGGTTGTTCCATCTGAACTGGATCTCACCGACATAACGCGTGAGGTGTCTTTTACTCAGGAAATGAAATACTCCCTGCTTAGCTCGTTCCAGGACGGCATTGAACGACTCTGCTGTGTTGACATGTACGCCGTCTCGGCTGAATTCCTTGTTGCCATGATTGACTGAGTCGTGCGCTGCGTACTTCTTGCCAATGGCTTTATATGTCTGCAACTGGTCGGTCATAACGTGCGCATCAGGAGAAACAACCGCTGCAATACGTGGTG
>CAIYDX010000142.1 GCA_903925005.1 uncultured Geobacteraceae bacterium | reverse complement strand
TACTGTGACGAACCATAAATGTTTGGTCATTCCCCCTGTTAAAATACTTTTTTCTGAAGACTCATTCCGGTGTTATTCTGTCTTGTTTTCTGCTAAATATACGCAATTTCAAATCACCCATAATGAAATCAGATGAACAGCCGTACTATTATCATTATCCGGTCTGGCCATCCCTCTGATATGGATGATGGCCGGTCTGATCAGTACGAGTTGTTCAGCGGCAGAAAGGAGTACGGCATGGAAAAGACACCGGTTACTTTGGCTCTTAGTTATGCTGCGTTTGAGGATGTCTGCGCTCAGTTTGCGCTAAACCGATGGATCTCTTGGGACTTTCCAGACTACGTTATCAAGCTTGAACTCGACCCTACAATCGAAAGCGGAGTGATTCATCGTCATGAAGGCCGACGACTTGAGTCTCAGCGTATCATGGACTACACATTTCCAAGCAACTACTTGCCCGAAGATATCACGCGGCTCGTTCGGCTTTCCTACTCTGAAGCCATTCGCTGTTACGAAAATTCGTGTTTTCTTGGTGCCATTGCACTCTGCGGAAGGACTATCGAAACGGTTCTCGGTGCCCTCTACGAAAAGAAAATCGGTGTTCAGCCGTCGAGGGATTCTCAGAAGCCCGGAATGAATGCAATTATCAATCGGCTGTCCAAAGAAGGCTACACGTTTCCGGCAAGTCTGAAGGAGAAAATGGAATGCATAGCGTTGCATCGCAACATGGCCGTTCACGGGAGTCTAGTAATACCGACAGATGACGAAGCTCGTAGCGTGGTGTACTCAACTCGTGATGTATTGCAGATGGCTGTACAGTAATCTTTGGGCAAAGATAAGGCGACATGCACCTAATTGACGACGAACATGACACAAGACAGTGTTGTAATTAGTGCCTGTCACCTTATGGATTACCACTGAGGAGACCAAATGAACCCGATAAATAAAATGAGGCCAATACATCCCGGCGAAGTATTGCGTGAAGAATTTCTCGTGCCTCTCGGAATGAGTGCGCACGCGCTGGCAATGGAACTCAGAGTTCTAGCTCCGCGTATCAATGACATCGTGCGAGAGCGCCGATCGATCACTCCCGATACGGCTCTCCGGCTTTCACGTTATTTTGGCACTACCCCGCAATTTTGGATGAATTTGCAAACCAGTTTTGACTTGAAATTTGCTGAGATAAAAAATGGGTCAAAGATTGCGGCCGAAGTTCATATGCGACTTGCGGCTTGAGCATGGTCGAGCCACGGGGCGTTTCGGTCAAGCTCTCTGCAAACCCCGCTTTCTGAACCTCCACAAGGTTGCCTTCCTCTGCTCGCGCAAATGCCCTGCATTAGTCTGCCAATACACAGCTACTGGGATGTAAGGTAGCTTGCCTGAAATACCTATAAAGGCTTTACTTGAGTCCTCCGTTACGTTATATTCTACAATCTTTTTTTACCCTTTGACGCCTGTGGATTGTGACGAATGAGCCTGGCAGGAGAATAGAAAAGTCTTGTTGAAAAAGTAAGCTGGACGAGAGGATTACCCCGTGAGTACCAAGACCATTTTAATTGCCGACGACTCCGCAACAATGCGCGCCATGCTGGTTGCCGTCGTTGGAGCGCTTGGTGACTATAGAATAGTTGAAGCCTCCAGCGGCTTTGAGGCGCTGCGGCTTCTGCCCCGAGATCATGTTGATCTGATTCTGACCGATATTAATATGCCGGATATCAACGGACTTGAGTTGATCAGCTTTCTTCGCACCAACCCAAATTACAAAAATATTCCGATATTCATCATTTCCACGGAAGGGAGTGCGCAGGATATTGAAAGAGGGAAACAACTCGGAGCCGACGAATACGTTGTCAAACCCTTTGCTCCGGCAACTCTCCAGCAATTGATCAGTCAATATTTGAGCAAAACACCCTGACTCAGGTAGTGCTACAGGTGCATGGTAATGAGTGAACAAAGCGCCACACATACGAAAGCTGTTCAGGATTTTCTTGCCGAAGCGGAAGAAATTGTTGAACAGTTAGGCTCTGAATTGGCGGATCTGTCCGATATTGCAGAGGGTGGTGAGCTGAATCCCGATGTCTTGAACTCCATTTTTCGAGGAGCTCATTCGCTGAAGGGGTTGGCCGGGATGTTCTGCTTTAGCGGCATCGCCGACCTGGCGCATAACATGGAAAATCTGCTCGATTGGCTGAGACTCGGGAAACTGAATCTTACGCCGCAGCTTATGGCCGTTTTATTTAGTGCCCATGAACTGATGAATACGCTGATTCGAGTTCTCGCTTCAGGTGATGAAACCAGCATGACGGATGAAATCGCTGCGTGTGTGGCCAAAATAAATGCCTGCCTTCCCCCGCCGGAAAAACCGAGCGGTGTGTCGCCCCTGGAAGCGCTTGGCCTCCCTTCACACATGCTGAACGCCCTGACGGAATACGAAGAGCATCGCCTGAAGGATAATCTGGCTAAAGGGCGAACGATCTTCAATATCCATACATCCTTCGACCTATCCACCTTCGATACGGAATTGTCGGCAGTTACGGAGATACTGAAAGGATGTGGAGAGGTTATCAGCACATTGCCGAGTGTTGGCGTCAATCTTGAAACCAATATTGATTTCGAGATTCTCTTTGGTTCCAAGCGAGCTCTTTCGGAGCTGAAAACAGATGTCGAGCGGGATAGCGTCACGGTGACAGAGCTTGGTTCCGGCGGCATACATTTGGATCTGACCGCCGAGCCGCTCACCGATACCGCAAAAACCACTGTTGATGCCGTACAACAACCGCCGGTAGCGACAACCAACGCACTCCCCTTGCCGGTCGAATTGCCGGTTTCGCCTGCCGCTCAAATGTCCGACGAAGCTGTCCTTAGTGCCAAAAGCATGAGCCGGACAGTCCGGGTTGATATCGGTAAACTTGATGAATTGATGAATATCGTCGGTGAACTTGTGCTCGCCAACTCGACGATTGCCGGCGTTACCACCAGAATGCGCAATGAGGGGTATTCGCGCATGGCCATCGAGCTGAGTAAGGCTGCAAAAGGGCTTGAGCGCAAGCTTTCCGATCTCCAGAAAGGGGTCATGGAGATTCGCATGATTCCTATCGGGCAATTATACGAGAAGATGTCGCGAATTGTGCGGAAAATATCACGGGAACAGGGCAAACGGGTTGACCTGAAGTTTTTTGGAGCCGATACCGAGCTGGATAAATTGATCGTAGAGGATATCTCCGATCCGATGATGCACATTATCCGTAACGCCATCGATCACGGTATAGAGACCGGGGACGTGCGCAAGGCCTTGGGCAAGGATGAAAAGGGCACTATCAAGATATCGTCGTTTCAAAAAGGAAACCACGTAGTTATTGAAATTGAAGATGATGGCGGCGGCATCGATGTCGAGAAGGTAAAAGCCAAGGCGTTGCAAAAAAAATTGGTGAGCGACGTAAGTTCGGTATCCGATCGTGACGCAATCGACTTTATTTTTCTGCCCGGATTTTCAACCAATGATACCGTCAGTGAGGTTTCCGGTCGTGGTGTCGGGATGGATGTTGTCAAAAACAACATTTCGGCAGTTTCAGGAATGGTGGATATTGATACATGGAAGGGGGAGGGGAGCCGCTTCATAATAACTCTCCCGATCACGCTGGCAATCATCAAGGTGCTGATCATCAGCTGCAGCGGCAGAACCTATGCCATGCCGATAACGTCAGTCCTTGAATCGCTCTTGATGTCCGACCGGGATATTATGACTGTCGAACGCAAAGAGGTTGTGCAGCTACGTGAATCGACTTTGCCTCTATTGCGGCTTGATCACTATTTTGATATCCATCGAAGCGGTGAACCACCAAAAGAATTTTATGTCGTAGTTGTCGGTGTTGCGGAAAAGCGTCTCGGGATTGTGGTTGATGATCTGCTCAGCCAGCAGGATATCGTAATAAAACCTCTGGGCGAGTCATTTAAACAGTTCCGTGGAGTTTCCGGTGCTGCCGATCTTGGTGACCAGCGCACCATTCTTGTTTTGGACATCGGTGGAATAATTAATGAAACGATGCGTTCCGGGAGCTGACATACATGTATAAACGTTATTTCGGCTTTAAGGAAAAACCGTTCAGTAAAACCCCCGATCCACGGTTTTTGTTTTTGAGTCGCGGTCATGAAGAAGCTCTTGCCAGGCTTGAGTTTGTTGTTGAAGAACGTGAACTAGCCGTGTTGACCGGCGAAATCGGGTGCGGGAAAACCACGCTGTCGCGGGCTTTGATGGATCGTCTCGGCCCCCGTTTCCGTTTCTGCTACATCATCAATCCGCGCTTGAATGCGATAGAATTCCTGAGGACCATAGCCAGGATTCTTGAAGTAGAACAGCCGGCCGATGCCAAGGACAACCTGATCAATCAGATCCATACCGCCGTATACTCTCTGAATCAACGCGATATATGTCCGGTTCTGGTGATTGACGAAGCGCAGATGATTACCGATGCCGAGGTATTTGATGAGATCAGGCTTCTGACTAACTTCCAGCTCGATGATCGCAATCTGCTCGGTGTCGTCATTATGGGGCAGCCGGAATTGCGCCCGATGATGTCTTCCAGCCGCTTCGAGCCGTTGCGGCAGCGCATTTCGCTTCACTATCACCTGAAGCCGCTGTTGCCGGATGAAATAATGGAATATCTCGATTTTCGGCTTGAGGCGGCAGGGGGGGCTCCCGGATTATTTACGCCGGATGCCGTGCAGCGCATCCATGAACTGAGCGGCGGTGTGCCTCGCAAGATCAATTCCATGGCAACCAATGCCCTGCTGGTCGCGTACGGATGCGATGCGGCCCTGATCGATTCGGACATAATCAACGAAATTAAAGATGAATTGATGATGTAGGCGGTACAAACATGGATCTCGCAAAAATCAGAAAGAAGTCCTTCGAGGCGCCCAAAGATCCAGGGGATGTTTATAGTTCTCTCACGGTATCTTCGCCTGAACCGGCAAAGAGCACGTTTGAATCCGTTCCGGTGGTTTCTCCCGCTCCTGCTGAGGTGGATTTTTTTCAAAAAGAGTCATTTTTCGCGGCAATAGATTCCTCAGCGGTCGCAGTACCACCGATTATTGCTGAACATGTTGCCGTCACATGCACGCCGCTGGAAGCGATTTTGGCCGGCAGAGCCGCAGCAGGGTGTGACGATGAGTCAATCATTGCCGATGAAGTTACCGGTGAGGTCGCCATCGAATCCCGCCTTGAATTCCTCTGTTTTCGGGTTTCAAATGAAGTCTATGGTATAAATATCATGGATATAAAAGAGATCATAAAAACGAGAGAGGTGACGGAAGTTCCTCGTGCCCCATCCTTTGTTTCAGGTGTTCTTTCATTGCGAGGCACAATAATTCCGATTATCGATATGCGCGTTCGACTTGGTTTGACCTGTGAGGAACCAACCGGCAAAGAGCGGATTATTGTCATCAAAAATAATAATACATTCAGCGGCCTGCTTGTTGATGAAGTGATCAAGGTTGTGCAGGTTCAGCCTGATGACGTCGAGGCCACTCCTGCCGTACTTGATGGGATTGATCGTGACTTTGTCGCAGGTCTTGGCCGTTCCGACGGGCGCTTGATCATAATCCAAACCTGGAAAAGAGTGCTGACATAAATCTGTGTTAAGGGGTCGGTGAATAGCATGGAAGAGGCTAATACAAATATCCAACTGGCCTGTTTCAGCCTTGGCGACAAGCTGTTTGCGGTTGATATCATGAGAATACGCGAGATTCTCGTTCCTCAGAATCTCGCGCCTCTACCGTGCGCTTCAGACCTGCTGGAAGGTGTTATTAATCTTCGCGGTGTGGTTATCCCGGTAATGAACATGAGAACGCGGCTTGGGATGGTTGTCGTGGCAGGCGCATCTTCCGGGAAATTGCTTATTGTATCGCTGGTTTGTCAATTATTGGCTCTTATGGTTGATGACGTAATGGAAGTAATTTCCGTGCCGATTGCCGATATAAAACCGCCAATCCAGGCAGTATCCGGGATAGGGATGGAATTTGTTCTGGGTGTCTGCCTCTTTAATAACCGCGTCTTTATGATTTTGAATATTGATACTCTTCTTTGTACCCACAGCTCTGTTCATGCCGCTTGAACGGCATAACGCTTACCTGCAGTCACGGCACATTTGCGCTTAAGAAGTTAGATGCCGCTATCTGCGTCATTCCTGCAGAAAATTACCTTGTTCTCGCACTTTTATTCTGTTTATCAGAGTCGGGAGTTGTCACGTGATTGATCATCAAAAAATTCGCTCCGCTCTTCAATCGGCTGATGAAGAAGTTCGCAGATCAGCCCTGCATTCGTTGAAGGATATTTCGCACCCTGACGCACAGCCTCTTTTATTCACCGCAATGGGAGACGAAAGCTGGCGGGTGCGAAAAGAGGCTGTGGAGTGTTATGTCTCCTCCAAGCCGGACCTTAATTATATTGAGAAGTTACTAAACCTTCTCCGCAACGAAGATAATGCCGGTCTAAGAAACTCGGCTGCTGAAGCTGTTATTCGCCTCGGCTCTGCATCGGCCTTGCCTCTGATGAACATGGTGCAGGATCAGAATGCCGATGTGCGCAAATTCGTCATTGATGTAATGGGGGCTATCGGCGATCCGATTTTTGTTCCAGCGTTATTACAGGCACTGAATGATCCGGAAGTGAATGTTGCTTCGGCCGCCGCAGAGCAGTTGGGCTCGCTTGGCGGTGCGGAAGCCGCAGAGCTTCTGATGCAGGCGGTTTTGACGAGAGAAGAGGTGCTGTTTCGTTTCAGTGCTTTGAGGTCATTGGGGATTTTGGCAAAACCGGCCCCGGTACCGGAAGCGCTGGTAAAACTGGCAGACCAGGATATACTTAAAAAAGCCGTTTTTGAATGTTTGGGAGCGATATCCGATGAAAGCTCTTTCATGCTGTTGCTGAACAGTTTCACCTGCCGTCAGAAAAATAATCGCGCTGCTGCCGTCAAGGCTCTGTATAAAATCTACGGTAGATCTCAGGCTGCGTCGCAGGTACTGATTCGTGAAGAGATTCAGCTGCTTAAAGGAACTGCCATTGTTGCCGGTCTGCTGGAGTTATATGACAATCGGGATGCGGGGTTGACGGAAGCTCTCCTTTGGATCAGCGTTGTGACCAGCGATGCGCGCTTTATCCCTCTGCTTGTTGAAGCATACTCCGACGAGCATTCCGCCGATGCCGCTTATTCAGCTCTTAAAGGATTCGGACGCGATGCATTGCATGAAATAGTTTCCCGATATTCAGCCCTTGACGAGAGTGGACGCAGCGGTCTCTGTCTTCTGATTGCCGAGTGTGGTTATTCCGGTTTTAACGATGTTATTCAGGAAGCGGTGCGCGATCCATCTCCGCAGGTTCGTATTGCCGCTGCTTTGGCGGTCGGAAAGCTAGGCCTGATTACATTGATTACCGACCTTGTGTCACTGATTGATGATAGCGAAGCTCGCGTATATACGGCGGCTGTCGACAGTTTGCAGGCGCTTGTCAAGTTCAACCGTACAGCTGTGTTGTCTGAAGTTGATCACTTTTGTACATCCAAGCTGCCTTGCCGCCGAAAAGCCGCCGCACTTTTGCTTGCATCTTTGGGTGAACAGGATCGCCTGCTGCTGCTCATAAAAGATGAAGACCCGCAGGTACGTAAGGCAGCGGTGACGGCAATCGGAATAAACCGTGTGGTGACATCCGGTTCAATACTTGTTTTGGCGCTTGTTGATGAAAACCCCGAAGTTCGCGTCGCCGTAGTCGATGCACTTGGAGAATTGCAAGATACGGCAACGATTGAAGCTCTTGAACATGCTTTCAGCGATGAGGATGTCTGGGTGCGGTCTGCTGTTCTGAAGGCTCTTGCCAAAATAGAATCCGGCCGGGCACTGTCCATTATAAAGAATATTCATGCCGGTGCCGAGGGGATGGTATTAATTACAATCTTAAAGATTCTCGAAGAGATCGGCGGGGCGGAAGCGGAGAGCATCATTCGTCATGCTCTTCAAAACAGTGATCAGGACATTGCTCGACAGGCCGCCAAGTCTCTTGAACACTTCAATTCAAACTAGGCTGTTCATGAAGTTATTATTGCCACATGACAATAGTATGTCCGATGATGAATTCTGCCTTTTGCGGGATTGCATCTACGAACATTGCGGTATTTATTTTGATCAGGACTCAAAGTATATTCTTGAAAAGCGCCTTTTTCGCCGTTTGACAGAGCTGAACCTCCCATCTTTTTACGACTATTATCATTTTTTGAAGTATAATCGAAGCAAAGAACAAGAACTAATGGACATAATGGATGTTCTGACTACAAACGAAACATATTTTTTTCGCGAGTCGTTCCAGCTGAAAGCCTTTGCCGATGAGATTATTCCTGAACTGATCAAAATAAAGTCGGCCCGCGGGAGCCGTTCTTTACGAATATGGAGCGCTGGATGCTCCACCGGCGAAGAGCCGTACACCATCGCGATGCTGCTTAGTACCATTCCTGAACTTGCGGGATGGAAAATTGAAATTATCGGTACCGACATCAGTCAGAAAGTATTACAGCAGGCGCGTCGTGCCGTATATGGCACGCCATCATTTCGGGCGACGGAAGAGAATCAACTGCGGCTTTTCTTTCATAAGCAAGATGACGGCTATAAGGTAAACGATTCAATCCGCGAGTTGGTTACCATCAGTCATCTCAACCTTTTTGACAGACATCGCCTGACCATGCTCGGCAAGGTCGACCTGATTTTTTGCCGTAATGTGATAATCTACTTTGATCAGGCTGCAAAAAAACGGGTTATAGAATCATTTCATTCCGCATTATACGATGGAGGTTTTCTTCTGCTTGGACATTCTGAATCTCTGATGAATATCACGACCTTGTTCTCACTGCGGCATTTCAAAAACGACATGATCTACCAAAAACCGGATCGTTTTTCGGCGGGAGGCTCCCTATGAAAAAAATCAAGATTGTTGTCGTGGATGATTCGGCTTTCAGCCGCCGCAGCATAACCCGCATGCTCGAAGGACTAGATTCCGTTGAAGTAGTGGGATATGCGATAAACGGAGAAGAGGGCATCCAAAAGGTAATTGCACTCAAGCCAGATCTGATTACCCTAGATCTGGAAATGCCCAAGATGGACGGTTTCACGCTGCTGCGAATCCTGACGACCCGTTTTTCACTGCCGGTAATTGTGATCAGCGCCTTGAGCGGTGCGGACAAAGTTTTCAGGGCGCTTGAACTCGGGGCGCTTGACTTCATTGCCAAGCCATCCAGCAGCGCTTCGGTTGAACTGCTTTCAATAAAAGAAGACCTTCATAAAAAGGTGCTGCAAATCCTTGCGCTTAAACCGGGCAGTCATGTCCGCACAGTCCCGGAGTATGATATCCCGGAGCGCAGTCCGGTCGGACAAGAGTCTGCAGAACCTGCCGGAAAGGCTGGAATTGGTATTCAGCATGCCATAGATCTGGTCGCAATCGGCTCCTCTACCGGAGGTCCACCAGCTCTGCAGCAGATATTTTCGGCCTTCGAGCAGAAATACCCTTTTGCAGTCGTTGTTTCCCAGCATATGCCGGCCGGTTTTACAAAAGCCTTTGCGGACCGGCTCAATCGCTCTTCACTTTTTGATATAAAAGAAGCTGAGGATGGCGATCTAGTCCTTCCGGGCAGAATTCTGATCGCTCCAGGTGGGAAGAATATGGTTTTCGAAGTCTGCGGCGGGCAGGTAACAGCGCGTATTGTTGCTCCCTCGGGATCCGATCGATATGTTCCCTCTGTCGATGCCATGCTTGAGTCATGCGCGGGCATTTACCGCAAGAGAGTGGCGGCCGTGATCCTGACCGGAATGGGCAACGATGGCAGCAAGGGGATACGGACCATTAAGGAGCATGGTGGGTGCGTGATTGCGGAATCGGAAGAGAGTGCCGTAGTATACGGCATGCCGCGTGAAGCGGTTGCGACCGGTGTTGTTGACCACTGTGTTCCGCTCGATCGCGTTGTGTCGGAAATAATTACCCAGGGCGGGTTTTCCTGATTTTGGGACGGCGGTCGATGGCGGCAAAGATCCAACAAGTTGTGAACAATCAGATATAATCAAGGCACGAAAGGAAATTACCGTGGAGCAGAAGTACTCACCGAAAGATGTGGAACAGAAATGGCAGTCAGTTTGGGAAAACGAAAAAACTTTTAAGGTATCCGCTGACAGGGAGAAACAAAAATACTATCTCCTGGAGATGTTTCCGTATCCGTCCGGCCGTATCCATATGGGGCATGTCCGTAATTATTCTATCGGCGATGTTATCGGCAGGTTCAAAAGGATGCGCGGATTCAATGTCATGCATCCGATGGGATGGGATGCTTTCGGCATGCCGGCCGAAAACGCGGCTATCCAGAACAAGAGTCACCCTGCGACCTGGACATACGAAAATATAGATTACATGCGGAACCAGATCAAGAAGATGGGCTTTTCCTACGACTGGGACCGCGAACTGGCTACCTGCGACCTCGACTATTACCGCTGGGAACAGAAACTGTTTCTGGAAATGTTTGCCAAGCGGCTGGCCTACAAGAAGACCTCCTTTGTCAACTGGTGTCCAAAATGCGAAACGGTACTCGCCAATGAGCAGGTTGAAGATGGCGGCTGCTGGCGCTGCGACACCGAAGTCAACCAGAAAGAGCTTGATCAGTGGTTTTTCCGGATAACCGATTATGCCGAGGAGCTTCTTGAAAACACGTTTAAACTCCCCGGCTGGCCGGAGCGCGTTCTCGTCATGCAGCGCAACTGGATCGGCAAGAGTTTCGGCTGTGAGATAGATTTTCCGGTTGAAAACAGCACGGAATCGATCCGCGTGTTCACCACGCGTCAAGACACTGTTTTTGGTGCGACCTTCATGTCGTTGGCACCGGAACATCCCCGTGCCCTGGAACTGACCACCGCCGATCGCAGGGATCAGGTAGTCGCGTTTATAGATAAAACCAGAAAAACCGACCGGATCAAACGTACCGCCGATGATTTTGAAAAAGAGGGGGTATTTACCGGTTCATACTGCACCAATCCGGTAACCGGAGCGCGGATGCCGATTTTCCTGGCCAACTTCGTGCTGACGGATTACGGTACCGGCGCTGTTATGGCTGTGCCGACCCATGATCAGCGCGATTTCGAATTTGCCAAAAAATACGATCTGCCGCTGATAGTTGTTATCCAGCCGGTCGGGACAGTGCTCGATCCGGCCACCATGTCCGAGGCATACACCGAAGTCGGCATTATGGCGAACTCGGGCCAGTTTAACGGTATGCTCAGCAGTGATGCAAAAGAGGCAATAGCCGATTTTCTGCAATCTCAAAGTCAGGGGACAAAGACGGTTAATTTCCGTCTCCGCGACTGGGGTATTTCACGCCAGCGCTACTGGGGTAATCCGATCCCGGTCATCTATTGCGACAGTTGCGGTGTCGTGCCGGTGCCGGAAAAAGACCTGCCGGTGGTGCTTCCGAAGGATGTCGCATTCAGCGGCGAGGGTGGCAGCCCGCTCGCCCGAATGGAGTCTTTCGTAAACTGTACCTGTCCCGTTTGTGGCATGGCTGCAAGGCGTGAAACCGATACGATGGACACTTTTGTTCAGTCGTCCTGGTATTTCCTGCGTTACTGCTGCCCTGACTTCAAAGACGGCATTCTTGACCGTGACTCCGTTGACTACTGGATGTCGGTCGATCAGTACATCGGCGGCATCGAGCACGCCGTTCTGCATCTGCTGTACGCCCGCTTCTTCACCAAGGTCATGCGCGATCTGGGGCACATTTCCGCCGATGAACCGTTTGTTAATCTTTTGACGCAGGGGATGGTCATTAAAGACGGCGCCAAAATGAGCAAGTCGAAAGGGAACGTTGTCGATCCTGACGCCTTGATCTCGAAATACGGGGCGGATACCGCCCGACTCTTTTCGCTCTTCGCCGCGCCGCCCGAGAAAGATCTCGACTGGAACGATCAGGGTGTGGAAGGCTCTTTCCGCTTCTTAAGCCGAATCTGGAAACTGGTTCATGACCGTCTCGACGTGATAAAGAACGCCGGCCCGCTTGATCCCGGTTCACTCTCCGCCGAAGAGAGGGTTTTGCGCCGCGCCGTCCATAAAACGATCCGTAAAGTCACCGAAGATCTGGAGGAGCGTTTCCATTTCAATACGGCGATAGCCTCGGTAATGGAGCTGCTTAATATCCTTCAGCCGGCCGAGCTTGCCTCGCCGCAATTCCCGGCGGTTATGAAAGAAGCTCTCCAGAGCGTTGTTCTGCTGTTGGCCCCTTTTGTCCCTCATATTACCGAGGAACTCTGGCAGCGGCTTGGCAACGCTTCGGCACTGACTCAAACCGATTGGCCCGCCTATGATCCGGGCGCGGTGGTTGACGAAGAGCTCCTGATAGTTGTTCAGGTTAACGGGAAATTGCGTTCCAAGGTGACGGTGGCTGTCGGTACCGGCGAGGATGAACTTAAAGCGCTTGCTTTGGCAGATGAAAAGATCGCTCCGTTTCTTGAAGGGCAGACGGTTCGCAAAGTTATCTGTGTACCGGGCAAACTCGTTAATATTGTGGTGGGGTAAGGGATGCCTGTTTTACGATTGGTGAGGAGTTTGATGCTTGCAACACTGCTGATTACGGCAGCGGGGTGCGGATATTATCTGACGAACTCTCACTCACAATCCCAATCCGGACGATTTGGAACTGCCCGTACGGTATGGGTACCGTTTTTCAGTAACGAAACCATCAGCGGTACGGCACAAACCGTTCTGCGCAGAGCGTTTTATGAAGAGCTTCATGCCTTGCGCGGATTGGCTCCCGCAGGCAGTGAAGGGGGTGCCGATCTTACAATGAAGGCCAGGATTATTTCCTATTCCAATATTGTCGTCTCATATAATGCTCTCGACCAGGCTCGTGAATATAAATTGACTCTGGAAGTTGAGCTTGAAATCATAAAAAAAGGGGAAGCAGCACCACTTTGGAAAGGGCAGATCAAAGGAACAAAACAGTTCCCAGCCGGTACCGACCTTGCCTTGCAGCACAACGCCGAAGAGCAGGCTCTTGACGCCGTCTCCCGCATAGCAGCCCATAAATTCATCTCTGCGCTGGAAGAGTCCTACTGATTATGACGCCTCAGGAGTTTGAAATATCCCTGAAAAAGGGGACCGTGCCGACCATCTGCTTCCTTTATGGTGAAGAGCAGTTTCTCGTCGAGCGGGCGGTTAATATGCTGCTTGACCGGGCGGTCGATCCGACTCTTAAGGACTTCAATTTCAATCTCTTCTACGGCAATGAATCCAAAGGGGTTGATATCGTCGATGCCGCGCAGACACTGCCGATGTTCGCGGAGCGGCGTGCGGTTCTGGTTAAACGGGCCGAACAGCTCAAAGCCGAAGCTCTTGAAATGATGCTGCCGTATATTCTGAATCCGTCGCCCGGCACCTGTCTGCTATTGACCGGCACCAAGATCGATCAGCGCAAGAAGTTCTTTCTGGAATTTAAAAAACATGGCGTTCTGGTCGAATACAAACGCTTCTACGACAACAAGCTTTCCGGATTCATACAGAGTGAATCGGTTGCTCAAGGGAAGCCGATTGAAACCGCCGCCGCCGAACTGTTATCGGCACTGATCGGCAACAACTTGCAGGAATTGAGTTCACAGATTCAAAAGTTGGTGGTCTACGTCGGTACAAAGTCCCGCATAACGGTAGACGATGTTCGTACCATGGCCAGCAGCAGCAAGGCGTTTACCGCGTTTGAACTGGCAAAGTTTCTCGGGCTTCGTGATGTCCAGAATTCGATCAGAAGTCTGGATGCCCTGTTTTTGAACGGTGAGGAGGCGCCGATGATGATCGGCGCGTTGACCCGGCATTTTCGGCAGTTATGGCGCGTCAGAGAACTGCTCGACAAAAAAATGCAGCCGGCCGATATCAGCAGGGAACTCTCCATAAATTCGTTTTTTCTCGGTGAGATTGTTGCGCAAGCCCGCAATTTTCCGCGAAGGGAATTAAAGCGTATTTTTGACGAGTTTTACAGGTGTGATGTCGCTTCAAAAACCGGCGGCCAGCCGTATACGCTCCTGCACGGTTTGACCATGGGGATTTGTACCGGCAGCTGGTAATCGGCGTACTATCATAGTTGACTTCGTCAACGCCGTTTTTCCGTTTTGATAACGGAGGAACGGCGTTTTTTTGTACTTGTCACGTTTATTTGTGGTCAAAGTTCAAACAGCACGTGCTTTAATGGCCTATTCTCTCTGCTTGGCTTATGCCGATGCTTTTCCTTGTGATAAAAATTTGCGGTTGTATAAACTATTGTTATAGTATACTGTCACACAAATTCAGAATTTGTCGAAATAGTTAAAATTACTTAGTTACTTTAGATGGTTGGGGGCTTAATGAAAATTAAGACTAAGCTGATTTTGAACTCTGTCGTCATCCTCGTTTTAATGGCCGTAGTCGGAGTTGCTGCTGTTGTCGGCATTAAACATATCCAACAAAATATTTTCCTCCTTACTCAAAAATCGACTCCCTATCAGATAAAAACTCTCAACTATCAGAGGGCAGTGCAGGCGCACGCGTCAAATCTGCTGAAGGTTGCGGCATCGGATACAATTAATGACTTCAGGCAGAATTCCACCAATGCCGATGCATCGCTTGCCGAAAACATCAAGTCGGCAGAGGAGTTGGTGAAGCTCGGTTCAACTTCAGATTATGATACCACCACCATTGCCGATAATACGAAATCCATAATTGCGATCACCGAAAAAAGATTGAATTTACAGGGTGAGACCCAGGCTGCGATTACCTCCATGAGGGGACGCCTGGAAGATGCCTCGAAACGGCTCAACAGTCTTGATGGATCGGTTCGAAAACTCCAGCAGGGCGCTGCTGGAAATATGGTGACGAATATTGATACAACTTCGGTCGGCAACCAGCAGGCCAATTATCTGGCAACCATCAGGGACGGCCTCAAGGACCTGAACCTGTCATTGAACAGAATTCCGGTCACCGCCGACAAACGCTCAGTTGCCGGATTGAAGAGCGGTATCGAGGCGACCGCGGCAACCTGCGTTCAGACTGTGAAAAACATTAAATGGTCCGACAAAAAGGCCGGCGATGAACTGGCGCGCAAGATCAGGGATATTGGCGCCAAGCTTGCCGAAGCGGCAGCTCTGCGCATGAAATTCATCAATGACGAGGATGAGTCGGACAACGCCAAGTCTCAGAAAATAGCCAAGGATATGGAATACGAAATATCCTATATCCTCCCCGGCGTGATCAAGGATCTGGACAAAGCCGGCGAATCCCTTAAAGTCAGCACTGGAGAGATGTCGAAGAGTGTTTCGGCCTTCTCCGAAACCAACAACATCCTGATTCAGTCATCGGCGATTCTTCTGCTGAGTGTTTTCATCGACTCGCAGATAAACTATAGTCTCTCCATCAAGAGCGTGACCGATTTTGACAAATCAGCTGCCGCCATTGAACATGCCTTCACACAGATTGACGGCACAACTCAGAAGCTTAAGGGGACTCTAGCCAAGGGGAAACTTAAAAACGAAGCGAAACTGTTGAACGATTCTCTGGCGGCGCTGTCAACGGTGCGGCAAGGCTTTTTGGGGAAGGCCGGGGCTGCTGACAAAATCAGGGGATCACTTGCCATTATCGACGAAGTGACCAAGCTGAATCTGAAGATGAAGGAGATGGTCTCCCGTCAGATGATACAGAGCGGCAAGGATGTGGCCACAGCGCAGAGCAGCCAGGAGAGCGCCGTTTCGTCGGTCAAGGCGGCGGTGAATACGACCGTTATGCTCATTATCGTCATTGTCGTTATTGCCCTGCTCGTATCCATACTTCTCGGCAAGTGGATAAGCACCTCTATAACTTCGCCCATCCGTGAACTTACTACCGTTGCCGAAGGGTTCGGGAATGGCGATTTCAGCATCAGGATGGATGAAGCAAGAAAAGACGAATTCGGCACGCTGGCCTCTCATTTTAACCAGGCAACAGCAAAACTGGGCGAAATAACTACGCAGCTGAAAGATTCGATAGACAAGCTCACCCTGAGTTCGCAAAAACTCTCGAAAACAGCCGATAATCTGGATGACGGGGCCAAGGCCCAAGCTTCCCAGACGGAACAGTCCGTGACCGCGATGACCGAGGTAAGCCAGACTGTCATGGAGGTTGCCAAAAACGCCCGGGACGCCGCCGCGACATCAAAAGACGCGCTGAACATGGCAACGACCGGAAGTGTCGTGGTCACCAAGACTGTACGGGGGATGCATGAAATTGCCGATTCGGTAAAGGGGGCCGCCGCTACAATCGGCAAACTGAGCGAGAGTTCGGACAAGATCGGTGCGATTGTAAATACCATAAACGACATTGCCGACCAGACGAATCTGCTGGCATTAAATGCTTCAATAGAAGCGGCGCGGGCCGGCGAACAGGGGCGGGGATTCGCCGTGGTTGCCGACGCGGTCAGGATTCTTGCCCATCGCACGGCTGAGGCGACCCATGAGATAGCGGCCATTATCAGCGAGATTCAGGCCGGCACCGAAAAATCGGTCTCTGCCATGAAAACCGGAGAGATCCGGGTGGAGGAGGGGGTCCGGCTCTCGGGAGAGGCGAGCAATTCTCTGGAAGCTATCGTGAAGGCATCACAACTCGGGATGGACATGGCCCAGATGATAGCGACCGCCACCGATGACCAGTCAACCGCTTCGGCGGAGGTTTCGCACGGTATGGAGAAGATTGCTAACATAACACATGACTTGAACAGATCAACAAAAGAGATAAAGGAGGCTTCGGAAGAACTTTCCGGCCTGGCAAACGAGCTGAATCGCATGGCTTTGTGGTTTAAGGTGTAAATCGGTAGAGAGAGCGAAGCAAGGCTTTTCATGGCGGGGAGTGCAACGATAACCGGAAAAATTATTTCAAGGAGGGTCAAAGCATGAAAATGATCAAGGCAGGTTTTGTATCAATGGTAATAGCGATATGTGTCACTGCCGTTTTGCTATTGGTGGGCGGCGTCCCGGCATCCGCGGAGGACGTGGTAAAAATAGGGCTTAATTACCCGGAAACCGGCCCCTACGCAAAACAGGGGCTTGATCAGAAGCGTGCTTCCGAGATTGCTGTTGAGGAGATTAATGCCGCCGGCGGCATTCTGGGGAAAAAAGTCCAGCTTGTCTATCGCGATACCAAATCAAATGCCAAGATCGCCAAGGAAAATGCCATCGACCTCTATGACAAGGAAGGCGTTCCGATGATTCTGGGCGGTTCATCCAGTGCCGTGGCGATTGCCACCGGGAAGGTTGCCAAGCAGAAGAACAAGATATTTTTCGGCACCCTGACCTACTCTACCGAGACAACCGGAGAGGAAGCCAACAAGCATGTATTCAGGGAGTGTTACGACTCCTATTTTGCCGCAAAGGTGCTGGCCGATTACATGAATAAAAATCTGGCCGGCAAGAAGTATATGTATATCACCTCCGATTATTCCTGGGGTTGGACCACCGAAGAGGCTTTCAGAAAATTTACCGGAACAAACGACAAAAACGAGCACAAGGCGCTTTTGACCAAGCTAGGAAGTGCCGATTTTACCAACGTTCTGGCGGTTGCCAAGGAGAACAAACCGCAGGTGCTGGTGCTGGTGCTGTTCGGCAAGGATATGGAGATCGCGATTAAGCAGGCCTATGAAATGGGGCTGAAAAAAGATATGCAGATTATTGTGCCGAATCTTACCCTGGACATGGCGCAGGGGGCGGGCCCCGAGGCGATGGAAGGGGTCATAGGGGCAAAACCCTGGATCTGGAATGTTCCGGCCAAATACAACTATCCGAAAGGGATTGCATACGTAAAGAAATATGAAGAGAAATTCAAGCGTTACCCGACCACCTCCGGCGCATCCGCCTATGTGATCCTGCATCAGTACAAGGAGGCGGTTGAGCGGGCAAAATCATTTGATACCAAGGCTGTGATCGCGGCGCTGGAAGGGCATAAATATATCGGATTGAAGGACGAACAGTACTGGAGAGCATTTGACCACCAATCGGTTCAGACGGTCTATGCCGTAAAATGTAAGCCGGCGGCGGAAGTCAAGAAAAACCAGTATCAACAGGATTATTTTGAGATCATCAACGTGATGAAGGGTGACGATGCCGCGATCAATTTCAAGGATTGGAGCGAGATCAGGAAAAAGGTCGGAACGCCTCCGGAACTTGAAGAATACCAGCCGGCAAAGTAAGCTAATCTCTTGAAAGGGTGTGCCCGGAACATTCCGGGTACACCCTCCTTCCTCCATAAACTTCTCTACATTTATCCGCTTTATTGCTCCGCCCGCTCCACAGCTCGTGATCAAAGCTGAATCTTATGGATGTGGCGGCCGAATTCTGTTAAAAATAACCGGCTGTCATGTCATACAGATACTGAACGTATCAGGAGCCTTTCCAATGACTATTGAAACCATACGACTCACCCAAACCGTCAAGGGGGGAGGGTGTGCCGCCAAGCTTGCCCCCGGTATTCTGGATAAGGCGCTTTGCGGGCTGGATCTGCCTGTTGATCCGGATCTGCTTGTCGGCCTTGACCGGGCGGATGATGCCGGAGTATATCGGGTCTCGGATGAGCTTGCTCTCGTGCAGACGGTTGATTTCTTTCCGCCGATGGTCGATGATCCTTTCAGTTTCGGCCAAATCGCCGCCGCCAACGCGCTGAGCGATATATATGCGATGGGGGGGACTCCGAAGACCGCCATGAATATTGTGTCCTTTCCCGCTAAAACCCTGGATATTTCGATCCTGCGCACTATCATCGAAGGGGGACTGGACAAGATGCGGGAGGCCGGTGTTGTCTTGGTCGGCGGGCACACTGTGGAGGACAGCGAACTGAAGTATGGCCTTTCGGTGACCGGCTATATCCACCCTGACCGTATTTTGACCAAAAGAAACCTGCAGACCGGCGACCGCCTGATTCTTACCAAATCGCTTGGAACCGGGATTGTCGCCACAGCCATCAAGGGAGGGCTTGCCGATCAGGGCGTGATTGACAAAGTGACACTGGCCATGGCGACATTGAACCGGGAGGCGGCCTTAACCATGGAGGACTTCACGGTACACGCCTGCACGGATATTACCGGTTTTGGCTTTCTGGGACATCTGGCCGAGATGGTGGTGGATTCGGGGCATGGAGTGCGCATCACTGCAGCAGATGTCCCGATGTACCCGGAAGCGCTGGAGTGGGCGGCAATGGGGCTGATTCCGGCCGGTGCCTATAACAACAGAAACTTTCGCGGGGCTTTTGTCGATTTTGATGCTGCCGTGCCCCAGAGGGTGCAGGATCTGCTCTTTGACCCGCAGACATCCGGCGGGCTGCTGATTGCTGTTGCGGCCGGGGAAGCGGAACGGCTTGTCGAAGCCTTGAAGATGAACGGGATCGACTGCGCTGCGATCGTCGGAGAAGTCATTGCCGGGCCGGTTGACAGGATTGTTGTGGAATAATATTTAGAAAGGAATTTGTATGATACATGAACTGGACTGTTGTGGACTGGAATGTCCCGCCCCGGTGTTGCGGGTAAGGGATGCTCTCGAAAAGGAAACCCCAGCTTCCATAGCCGTGCTTGTCGATAATGAGGCGGCACGGCAGAATGTCAGCCGTTTTCTTGAACACCAAAACTATCAGGTGAACTCTGAACTGCAGGGGGGCGAGTTTCGGGTAGTCGGCAGACGAAGTGAGGAGGCGAAGGCTACTGACACGGCGTCGCCTTTGCCTGTTGCAAAAGCGAGCGAGAGTGGAATGAAGAAGGTTATGGTCCTCGTGACCAGCGTTCATATGGGACATGGCGACGATGGCTTGGGTGATATGCTGATGTTTAATTTTCTGAAAACCCTGAAAGAGATGGGACCCGATCTCTGGCGTGTTGCCTTTGTCAACAGCGGCGTCAGTTTTACCGCGGAAGGCTCCGAAGCGGTGCCGATTTTACAAGAGCTTGCCGAAGCGGGCGTGCAGATCATGGCATGCGGAGCCTGCCTGGTATACTTCCATATTCTGGACAAAATGCAGGTTGGCACGGTCACGAATATGCTCGAAATAGTCACCGGAATGCAATTTGCGGACAGTGTCGTAACAGTTTGAAAATGACTGGGAAATGCCAATGCCGGAAAAGATAACGTTTACCCCCGAACTGATCGATACTCACTGTCTGATTGATGTGAGAACTCCTCTGGAGTTCGAGGACGATCATATACCGGGTGCCCACAATGTTCCTCTCCTCTCCAACGCGGAACGGGCTGAAGTGGGAACCATCTACAAACAGATCGGACCGGTCGAGGCGCGCAGAAGAGGACTTGAGTTAACCTGTTCCCGTTTTTACGGTATGGTTGACCGGATAATATCCTTATCCGCCGGCAAGCCGCTTGTGGTCTACTGCTGGCGCGGAGGGCTGCGCAGCCTTTCTATCGCGATGCTGGTAGAAATGTGCGGAATACCGGCCAGGCAGCTTGCCGGCGGCTATAAATCCTTTCGCAACCATGTAAGCGATTATTTCGAAACGTGTGATTTCCCTTCCCCGCTCATTGTCATGCATGGGATGACCGGCACCGGCAAGACAATGTTCATCAACGGCCTGAATCCATTGCAATGGGCGACGATAGATCTTGAGGGGATTGCCTGCCACAGAGGTTCCGCCTTTGGCGCGCTCGGGCTGAAGCAGGATTTCACCCAGAAGCATTTTGAAACAGTTCTGTGGGATGTCTTCAGGAGTATGCCGACCGGCCGTCCAATTGTGCTGGAGGGGGAGAGCCAGCGCATCGGAAAATACTCTCTGCCGGGGCGGCTGTACCAGAAAATGGCGGAGAGCTGCAAGGTCTGGTGCCATGCATCCCTGGAAACCCGTATAAACAGGCTTACTACGGAGTATGCACGCCCCGAATACAGGGGAGAAATGCTGGAGGCGCTTGAGCGAATCAGAAAAAAACTTGGCGGAACCCGTTATGCCGAACTGAAAAGCGGAATTGAAAGTTGGGATGTGCGGGAGATTGCCCGAGGGCTGATAGAAGGGTATTACGACAAGATGTACTACAAACAGCGCGTCTGGATAGCGGATATTGAGCTGAAGCTGGAAGATTTCAGACAGGCGGAAGGTGAGCTGGAGCAGTTCTGGAGTTCAAGGGTTTGAACTTTTTAAAATTTTAAGCGATTGCTGACTGCTCACGGTATATGAATCCCATAATGCCATCACGTAACAGAGATAACTTATACGGTTTCTGAATAAAACCGGCCAATCCTTTGCCGACAAACTTCTGCGTTATTTCCAATTCACTGAAACCGCTGCTCATAATTACTTTCACATCGGGATTCAACTTTCGCAGTTCATGGAAACACTGTTCGCCATCCATATGCGGCATTGTAAGGTCAAGGATTACAAAGCTGATATCCGTACCGGCCTTATATGCTTCTACGGCCTTGCGCCCATCGTTGGCGGTCACAACATTGAAGCCCAGTTCCCTGAGCATTTCAGCACCTATTCCGCGAATAGTTTCTTCATCATCAACGAGGAGCACAGTGCCGCTCCCCTTCCAATGTTCATTCCGGGAGTCGTGATTGAAAATTTCGGCAGGCTTGCCGCTGGCCGGAAGAAGGATCTTGAAGGAGCTTCCTTTGCCAGGTTCACTGTGAATTTTTACAGCGCCCTTATGGCCGCGAACAATTCCGAGGACAGCGGCCATCCCGAGACCTCTTCCGATAAATTTTGTAGTAAAGAACGGGTCGAACAGCTTTGCGAGGGTCTCTTTGTCCATGCCGCAGCCGGTATCGGCTATTTCGATAAAGTCATAGAGTCCATCGCCGATGTTATGGTCAAGCCAGACATCTTGCAAATAACTTCTGTCACAATCCATGCAGCCGGTAGTGATCGCAATTACGCCGCTTTTGTCACCGATGGCTTCCGAGGCGTTTATTACCAGGTTCATGATAATCTGGCGAATTTGGGTGGCATCGGCCTCGACCGGTGGCAGGGGACGGGTTAGGTTAAGGCGCAAGACCGCCTTTTTAGAGATTGAAACCTGCAGTATATGGAGCATTTCCTCCAGCAGATCGTTGATATCGTGATTGCTTATGACGAATTTACCTTTACCCGAGTAGGCGAGCATCTGTTTGGCAAGATCCGCGGCACGGGCAGCGGCTTTTTCGATGCTGTGCAGGTTGTCTACAGCGGGAGATTCCGGATTGATTCGTATAAGAGCCAGATCCGCATTCCCGATAATCGATGTTAGAATATTATTAAAGTCATGGGCAATGCCGCCAGCCAGCACGCCGAGACTTTCAAGCTTCTGGGCGTGAAGGAGTTGGCGTTCAAGTGACAGTCGCTCCTCTTCGGCTTTCTTTTGATCAGTTATGTCGTGCCCGATACCGATATACATAACGGCACCATTTGCATCCGTGTAAGATGTGCCATTTGCCATGAACAGCCGCCAGGAGCCATCGGCGCATTTAACACGGTACGGCGGGCTCGTGTCTCCTTCTCCGCTTGACACTACTTTGATCAAATATTCTATACATGGAGCTCTATCATCAGGGTGTATGAACAGTGCAAATTTGTGTCCTATGACATCGCTCGCGGGGAAGCCAAAACGTATTTCGAATGATGGGGATACAAACTGGAGGACTCCAGTGGCATCGAGCACAAAAATGACATCGAAAGAGCGTTCCACAAAGGTTCTGAATTTGGCTTCACTTGCCCGCAAGGAGTCATCAGCCTCCTTACGTTCCATGAGTTGGAGTTTCAGCTCGGCATTTGCCTGTTCAAGATCATGGGTCTTCTGCTTAACCTGACAAGACATCTGATTTATCGAAGTGGCGAGTGTTCCCACCTCATCATTGGCCGTAACCTCAAGAGTTGTGTCGAAGTCCCCCCCGGCAATTTTCTTTGCATGTTCCGATATTTTTATTACAGGACGCGACACAAGTTGGGATATGAAATAGTTGATCAGAATTGCAATGAATATGAATGAAAGGGAGAAGTTAATGATAACGTGCAGGAGTGCCGTCATGACCTTGTCGTTGACGACGCTGGTGCGGAAGCCAAGCCGTATCTGACCAAGGTGGGAATTGGCGGAATCTATTATCGGGATAGTTACATCATAGTAATCAAGGCCGTCGAATCTGCGATAGAGTTGGGTTACCGGCTTGGTCGAAGCGATACTTTTCTTCATGACCTCGTCTGTGAATACTTTGCCGACCAATGCCGGGTCGCCGTTGTACAGTATCTTCCCTTTAGTATCCGAAACTCCTGCATAGGTAATATGGGGGTTGCTTGCCAACATCTGGCTGCATTTTTTATCAAGGCCTGTAAAAGAATCAAGAGGTAGCCCCAGGCTCAACAGTTCGGTCACAATCGAGTTCAAGCTGTGACCGAGGCCGTAGGTTCCGGTAATAAGTGCTTCGGTGTAGTTTTTTTTGAAGTTGGCAACAAGAACTACAGAACTGACAAGAAGAGATACGAACGAAACGCTGATTGTAATAAGAAGTATCTTCTTGCCGAGTTTCATGCGATCTTCCTTTAATTCTTCTTACCGGACAATATTTTCTCCAGCTATCTGAAGAACTTCAACAGGGACATCGATTCCGAATTGCTTTGCCTTCTGCAGGTCAACAGCGACTCCATACTTTCGGGGCCATTCCGGCAAAATGTCGCCGACCTTTTTACCCTCAAATAGCGCTTTGATCATCACTGCCGCCTGACTGCCGATACTCTCATGTGACGGGTATATCGTGGCGGTCGCCCCCCATTTCCCCATAACATCATCTTTTACGAGGCCGATAAGCGGTTTTTTAGATGTATTGAATACGACCTCGGAAAAATTACTCCGCGTTCCCATCTGGTCACAAGGCTTGATATAGGCGTCTACCTTGGAATCAAGCTCCTGAATATGCTTTTTTGAATTTGCCGCCATTGCCTTGTCGCCATTTTCTCCCGTTACCAGTGGAACTGACCGGTAGATGATCTTGATGTCCTTGAATTCCGGGTCATTTTTCAACAGGTTGTCAAGCCATCTGTTATAACTGTGAGATTGCGGCATGTCCGCATAGATCAAACCAAATGTTTTGGCTTTGGGCATTAGTCGTTTAAGGAATTTCAAGCGCGTCTTGACCGGTACCGGGTAACAGACACCGGTGAAGTTCGCTACAGGTCTGGAGTTGAAATCCTTAATGACGCCGATCCCAATCGGGTCGGTTGGAGAACCGAAAACGACTCGCTGCGTTTTGCCATACAGGGCATTTTTGGCAGATATGGTTGCTGCCGTTCCTCCGACAAAAACAACATCATAGGGATTTTTCAGCTCATCATTCAGGATGTGCTCTCCCCCCTTGATGTCATTGCCGGAAAATATAATGGTGGTCTTGAGGTTTTTACCTTCCTTATATCCGTGGTTTGCAAGAGCCTTCAGGAGCGAAGTGCGGACTTCATCATACGGGTTGCCTTTTTGTGAATCGAGAATGAGAAGTCTGAATGTTTTGGCATTGTTGGATGTAGCGTTGTTTGCCGACAGTGCGGGAGTAATGATTGCCACAATAGAGGAAATGCTTACTGCGAGAACCCAAAAAACTGCGGATCTATTTAAGTGCATATCGGGGCCCTCAATGAACCGGCAATACTTCAAACAAGGTTATGAAGACGAAAATAATAACAATCAAGACAAATTACAATATTTTTCTTGAGTTGTTAATATGCAAAAAAACGCATATATTCCGCAGACTCATCACCCCATATGGATGGCGTGTTTGTGAGCCTTAATGTTTGTTGGATTGCGTTCGAGTTGTTATGTACTTATTTTGTGGGCCGCTGTTTTATTTAGTGTGCAAAAGATTGACGATATTTGTTGATTTCCCTGATCAGTTCGGTCCTGTCGAAATATATTTCATTCCGTTTTATTTTCCCCTGGCCATTAAACTGCAGGAAGCATAGACCGACGCACTCGACAATTTTATCTCCGACCGGAATGCGCGCCTGCAGCTTGTTCATAAAACCGCCTTCAATAGGAATCGGCTCGACCTGTGTCCAGATCCAAGTAGGGTTATTGCTGAGTACCTTGGTGAAATAGGCGAACAGCTCCTCTTTTCCCTTGATTCCTTGCGGTCGCCCCGGATCAAGAAAGAAAGCGTCATCGGCATAAAATGTAATCAATTCTTCAGGTTTGTTTCCGGTCCATTTCGGCAGCCATCGGTTGGTGAATTCCCGCGCTTCTTCTTGTGTCATCATCTGTGGGTCTCCTTGTTATGAATGATAGCGCTTCAAATGGGCGCATAAGGCCTGTCCGGACAAAGAGTATCTTTCAACCCCTGCAAACACAAGCAGTATTTTGTCGTTTGCATGCGTGTACGAGCAGGAATGCCAACTGGTCGGCGCTCCTTCGGGGTAGCGTCACATGCTGCTGGAGGAGTGTTTGGCAGACATCCTTTGGCGGTATTCGACAATATCTTTTCGTAACGAATGCAGTTTAGCAATTTTTTCGTCAACCATGAGGGTATGTCTATCCAAAAAGGCGATTAGTTTTGGAATCATCTGGTCGGTCTCTTTAGCTTCACCATATGCTACATACAGGTCCTGCATCTCTTTTATGGTAAGCCCCAGCTCTTTTAGTTTAATGATGAATTTGATCCGCCTGACATAGTAGGGCGAATATCCTCTGTTCGCACCATCAGCCCGCTCTTCCGATACGATGATGCCGACCTCTTCCCAGTATCTGAGGGTTCTCGTTGTCAACCCGATGTTCTTAGCCAGGTCGCCGATTGTAATTATCTGGTTATCATTTGCGTCAATGTTCATAAAACCCCTCGATATTCATTTCCACAGCACAGATAGTTATTATGTCCGAATTACAGTTTTGTCAACACTCCCGTATAAAACATCATCCTATGAACGTGGCATTCCAGCGTATTAGAGCTTTGCGATGAACAATAACGATGCCCCGGCATAATGCATATTTTTAATGAATCTGATGTGTAAACTGATATTTATAAAACTATTATATTTTTGGTTGACACGTACGTAAGCGGCATGTATATTTCGCACGCCATAAAACCCATTGTTCGATATCAAGAAACGAATTGCTTGTCATATGTGAGTTTGTCGCTGTCTGAAAGCTGAAATACCGTGCCGGCAGTTCAACCAAAAAAGTAACACATTCTGAAAGGGGAGGGGTTATGTCAAAAGTAGATTACAACTGGAGTGAAATCGCTAAGAATCCGAAATACCTGGAGCTGAAGCGAAAGAAAAGAGTATTTCTGTTTGGATGGTGGATTGTGGCATCGATATACTATTTCTCGCTGCCGCTGCTCTCCGGTTATTTTCCGGAGCTGTTCAAAATCAAGCTGATTGGGGTCATCAATTTCGGCTACCTGTTTATTCTGTCCCAGTTCATGGTAGCGATATTTGTCGCCATGTACTACACGAAGGTTGCCAATAATGACTTTGACCGACTGACTGACGAACTCGTCAGAGAAATCCAATAGGGGGATGGAAAATATGTTTACGAACGTCTTATCAGCTCTGATGCTTACACTTATCCTGACCACGGCCGGGTTTGCCGCAGAACCGCTCAAATCGGCCCCGCAAGCCGCCGTGGCCGTTCAATCTTCCGCTCCGGCGCTGCAGGCGCCGGCGGCGGCCCAAAGCCAGGCCGTAACAGCTGTTGCACCGGCGCCGGCCGCGTCGACTCCGACGCCGATTTCGGGTGTACCGACCAAGATCAAGCCCAACCGGGCTATTACGATCAGCATGTTTTTTACGATCATCGGTATAACGCTCTGTGTTGTCATCTGGGCGGCCCGGCAGACAAAATCAGCCTCCGATTTCTACACTGCGGGCGGTGGTATCACCGGCCTGCAGAATGGCTGGGCCATTGCCGGTGACTACATGTCTGCTGCCTCGTTTCTCGGCATGTCCGGCCTGATCTCGCTATACGGCATCGACGGTTTCATGTATGCGGTCGGGCCGATGTTCTCCTTTATCGCAATTTTGCTGGTAATTGCCGAGCCGTGCCGCAACGCCGGCAAGTTCACTCTGGGCGATATCCTCTCCTTCCGCACCTCTCCGAAGCCGGTGCGCGCCGTGGCGGCTCTTTCCACGGTTACGGTGTCGCTGTTCTATCTGATCGCTCAGATGGTCGGAGCTGGAAAATTGATGCAGGTGCTGCTTGATATTCCCTACCGCGTATCCGTTATCGGCGTCGGTGTTTTAATGGTCGGATATGTTGTCTTCGGCGGCATGAAGGCAACTACCTGGGTACAGATCATCAAGGCCGGATTGCTGATGAGCGGTACGGTTCTGCTGGCGTTCCTGGTTCTGGCAAAGGCTGGTTTTAATCCGGTCGGATTTTTCACCGATATCGTCGGCAATCAGCTTATCCAGGATCATGTCAGAATGAATGTTCTCAAGGATGCGCTGCCCAAGCAGGGCTTCGACTACGGTCAGCGTTTCATGGAGCCGGGCCTGTTCCTGAAGAATCCGCTCGACCAGGTTTCTCTCGGTATCGCCTGGGCGCTCGGCGCTGCCGGACTGCCGCATATCCTGATGCGTTTCTTTACGGTGCCGAGTGCCAAGGAAGCCCGCAAATCCATTGTTATCGCGCTGTTCATCAACAGCAGCTTCTTCTTCCTGATCAACATCATCGGCTTCGGCGCTGCGCTCTATCTTTCGCCCCAGCTGATCAGTTCGGTTGACAAGGGGGGGAATATGGCAACCCTGCTGCTGGCCCAGTTGCTGGGCGGCGGCGCCGGTTCGCTGGGTGGCGATATGTTCCTGGCCTTTATCTGCGCGGTTGCTTTCGCAACTATCCTCGCGGTTGTCTCCGGCCTCGTGCTGGCAGCCTCGGCGGCTATTGCTCATGACGTTTATGTGAATATCGTTATGGACGGCAAGGCCGATCAACACACACAGGTCAAGGTAGCCCGTATTACTTCGCTGTTCGTCGGTATTGCCGCGATCATAATGGGATTGGCAGCCGAGAAGGAGAACGTGGTCGCTCTGGTAGCCCTGGCCTTTGCCGTGGCGGCGTCCGGCAACTTCCCGGCGGTCATGCTGTCACTGTTCTGGAAGCGCTTCAATACAGCCGGTGTTATTTCCGCTCTGCTGGTCGGAACAATTTCGGCCTTGGGCCTGGTGGTAATTTCGCCGGTGATGACGTATCCGCAGAAGATCGCCGATGATGCTAAAAAGATTGTAGTTACGTTGGAAAAGAAACAGGTTGAAGGCGTCGTGCTGGCGGACAAGGATCTGAAACTTTTAGACAAGTCGCGCAAGGACTTCGAGAAGAACAACGGTCAGACCTCCATGGTCGGCCTCAAAGCTGCAATCTTCCCGCTCAAGAATCCAGGCATCGTTTCAGTGCCGCTCGGTCTGATTGCGGCAATCCTGGGAACGCTGCTGTTCCGTGATCGCCGGGCCGAAGAGCTGTTCGACGAGATCGAAGTGCGGCAGATCACCGGTCTGGGAATTTCAAAAGCCAGCGATCATTGATCTGAAGCCCTGCGAGGTGTTGCCTCGCAGGGCATCTCCATTCAGTTCAATTACTGCCATCTGATAGAATAAATTTTATGCTGTTTAATCTTGACTTGAACGTAAACGGAATTATATATTGTGCCGCAATAGGTCTGTTGAAATAACGTTCTATTGAGGCCCTTGAAGGAGGATTTAATATGTCGAGTGCCGAACGTGCCGGTGATGAAGGGGTCAGTCTTCTTTACGATTTAAGTAAGGAAGAGCTTGTGAAAATAATCGTGGACGATGCCAAAAACTGGCTGGCCCATGATGGCGTCTGGTTTCAAGCGGTAGAGAAACGATACGGCATGGATGTGGCTGTCGATGTCGATACCGAGGCTTGGCGTTACTTTACCGTGATTGAGGCGCGCCGCATAATGGATCGTCTCGGGATCAAAGCTGGCGGCGGTATTCCGGCGCTGGTGGAGTGCCTGAAACATCGTTTTTATGCCCGCCTCAACTTACAGGATGTTATCGAACAGGATGATACGCGGGTAATCTTCCGGATGCTTGACTGCAGGGTGCAATCGGCCCGCAAACGAAAAGGTCTGGCCGATCATCCATGTAAATCGGTCGGCATTGTCGAATACAGTGAATTTGCCAAAGCGATTGATCCCCGTATCAAAACGAATTGCATCGCCTGTCCGCCCGATGAACATCCTGAGACATTCTGGTGTGCATGGGAATTTACGTTGTCGGGGGAATCCATATGAGTTCAACAGAAATCGAGCCGTACAAAACATCTCACAAAGTCCGGGTTGTTACCGCTACCAGCCTGTTTGACGGCCATGATGCCACGATTAACGTTATCCGCCGCATTTTGCAGTCTTCGGGCGCCGAAGTAATTCATCTGGGACACAATCGTTCCGTCGAAGAAATCGTCACCGCTGCCATTCAGGAAGATGCCCAGGGGATTGCGGTCAGCTGCTATCAGGGTGGGCATGTCGAATTTTTCAAATATATCATCGATCTGCTGCGGGAGCGTGGCGAAGGGCATATCAAGGTCTATGGCGGAGGCGGTGGGGTAATTGTGCCGGATGAGATCGCCGAGATCGAAGGGTACGGCGTTCGCAAAATTTTCTCACCGGAGGATGGCCGCCGGATGGGGCTGCAGGGGATGATCAACCTGATGCTTACGGAGTGCGATTTTGCTATCGAACGCGACATCGCGGCTGAGACTTCCCGGCTGGCCAAACAGGATATTCGTGCGGTCAACACCCTGATTACACTAGCCGAACAGGCCGTTCATGATCACGCTTCAGGATATGCCTCCCTCCGTGGAACCATCAAGTCGATGACCCAGGATGTCCCGGTAATAGGCATCACCGGGACCGGCGGCGCCGGCAAGAGTTCCATTACCGATGAACTGGTGCTCCGCTTCACCCGCGACTTTCCGAACAAGAGTGTTGCGATCCTGGCGGTTGACCCTTCGCGTCAGCGGACCGGCGGGGCACTGCTCGGTGACCGCATTCGTATGAACTCGATCAACACGGACCGGATCTATATGCGGTCACTCGCGACACGCGATTCTCAAACCGAACTGTCCGCCGCAATCCAGGATGCCATCGATGTGGTGAAAGCGGCCGGATTTGACCTGGTGTTTGTCGAAACCAGCGGCATCGGCCAGGGTAACGCCGGAGTTGTAGGGGTCTGCGATGTCTCTTTGTATGTGATGACCTGCGAATTCGGCGCTCCGACCCAGTTGGAGAAGATCGACATGCTTGACTTCGCGGATGTTGTTGCCATCAACAAGTTCGAACGCAAAGGGGCCGAAGATGCGCTGCGCAACGTCCGGAAGCAGTATCGCCGCAACCGCAATCTTTTCGACGTTGCCAATGAAGCGCTGCCGGTCTTCGGTACAATCGCTTCCCAGTTTAACGATCCGGGTACCAATGTCCTCTACCGCGCTCTGCTTGATGTCATCAACGGCAAGAAGGGGACGGATTGGCACTCATCTCTCCTGATCACCGAAAAAGAGAGCTTGAAGAAGTATATCATTCCCCCGGACCGTGTTCACTATCTGGGTGAAATAGTTCATGCCGTGCGCGGCTATCGCAAACAGGTCAAGGAGCAGGTCGATGTTGCCAGGAGGCTTTTTCAGCTGAACGGCGCCCGCGAAGTCCTGGGTGATACCGCAGCCCAGGCGGAGCTTGATAAACAGCTGACTATCTTTGATTCCCGGCTCCATGAAGAGCCGAAGCGGATTCTGAAAGAGTGGCCGGAATTGAAGGCCTCCTATCGCCGTGACCAGCTGATTACCAAGGTCAGGGATAAGGAGATCAGGAGCGATCTCTATACGACGACTCTTTCCGGAACCCGCATCCCCAAGGTCTGTCTTCCCGATTATGCCGATTGGGGCGAGATCCTGCGCTGGTGCATGTTCGAGAATGCGCCGGGCTATTTCCCGTTCACCGCCGGTGTCTTCCCGTTCAAACGGGCCGAAGAGGACCCCAAGCGCCAGTTTGCCGGCGAAGGGACCCCGGAGCGGACCAATCGCCGCTTCCACTATCTTTGCAAGGATGACGACGCCAAGCGGCTCTCCACCGCTTTTGACAGCGTGACCCTCTACGGCGAGGACCCCGATTACCCGCCCGATATCTACGGCAAGGTCGGCGAGAGCGGTGTCTCGATCTGTACAGTCAACGACATGCAAAAACTTTTTGCCGGTTTTGACCTCTGCGCCCCCAACACCAGCGTTTCGATCACCATTAACGGACCTGCCCCGATGATGCTGGCGTTTTTCTTCAACGCGGCTACCGAGCAGCAGGTTGACCTGTTCCGGGAGAAGAGCGGCCGGGAACCGTCCGAAGCCGAATATCTGGATATTCGGTCCTGCACTTTGCAGACGGTGCGCGGCACCGTGCAGGCCGATATCCTCAAGGAGGATCAGGGGCAGAACACCTGCATCTTCTCGACCGAGTTCGCGCTGAAGATGATGGGCGACATGCAGCAGTATTTCATCGAGCAGAAGGTACGCAACTATTATTCGGTCTCGATCAGCGGTTATCATATCGCCGAAGCGGGCGCCAACCCGATCAGCCAGCTCGCTTTCACCCTCTCCAACGGCTTCACTTTTGTCGAGTATTATCTGTCACGCGGGATGGACATTGATGATTTTGCCGCCAATCTTTCCTACTTCTTTTCCAACGGTCTCGACCCGGAATATACGGTCATCGGTCGCGTGGCGCGCCGGATATGGGCAGTTGCGATGCGGGAGAAGTACGGCGCCAACGATCGCAGCCAGAAGCTTAAGTATCATATTCAGACTTCTGGGAGATCCCTGCATGCCCAGGAGATGGATTTCAACGATATCCGCACCACTCTTCAGGCGCTGATGGCGATCTATGACAATTGCAACTCGCTGCATACCAACGCCTATGACGAAGCGGTCACTACCCCGACCGAAGAGTCGGTCCGGCGAGCAATGGCTATCCAGATGATCATCACCAAAGAGTTCGGACTTGCCAAAAACGAGAACTCGCTTCAGGGTTCGTTTATCATCGAGGAGTTGACCGACCTGGTCGAAGAAGCGGTCATGGCTGAATTCGAACGGATCGACCAGCGGGGCGGGGTGCTCGGTGCGATGGAAACCCAGTATCAGCGCTCCAAAATTCAGGACGAGTCAATGCTGTATGAACACAAAAAACATAATGGCGAGCTTCCTATCGTTGGGGTAAATACCTTCCTAAACCCGCGCGCCGACGAAGAAGGGTTCAACGTGCCGGGCGAACTGGCCCGCGCCACTAAAGAGGAGAAGGAACAACAGATCCTGAACCTGCGGGCATTTCATGATCTCAACAAAGATAAAGCTCCGGCGGCGCTCAAGAGGCTGCAGGAAACCGCCATTGCCGGCGGCAATATCTTCGGCGAACTGATGGAAACGGTCAAGGTGGCGTCGCTGGGGCAGATATCGCACGCGTTGTATGAAGTAGGCGGGAAATACCGCCGAAATATGTAGACGGGCGTAATCTTCCTACCATCTTGCCGCCATCCTCGGAGACCTCTTGTGCGGCGTAGCGTTGCTACGCCTCCGCGGTGCTCCTGCGGGTGACGACAATCTGGCCGAAATCTTACACCCGGTTTTAAACCCGGAATTGTTATAGGAGTTAAGCAATATGGACATTTTTCAGGTTTTTCGCGATCGACGCAGCATTCGTAAATACAAGGATACCCCGGTCGAGCAGGAAAAGATCGAGCAGATGCTTGATGCGGCCCGCTTGGCGCCATCCTGGAAAAATCTGCAGTGCTGGCGCTTTCTGGTGCTGACCGATGCGGACAAGCGGGCTCAGGTTCTGGAGGCATTTCCGGACGACAATCCCGGCAAGAAGGCGATAGCCTCAGCACCGGCCGTGATCGTGGTCTGCGGGAATCCGGCCGAGTCGGATGTCGAAAACGGTATCGATTATTTTGTTGCCGATGTTGCGATCGCGTTTGAGCATCTCTGTCTTGCCGCTCACGCTCTTGGCTTGGGCACCTGCTGGATGGGGTGGTATGACGAGAACAGGATCAAGCGTGCGCTCGGCATCCCTGATGATATCCGCATCGTCGGTATAACACCGCTGGGGTATCCGGACCAGGAACCGAAGGCGAGACCGCGCAAACAGTTGTCCGAAATTGCCTATTTTAATCAATGGCCGCACTCAAATTAGTGTTACGGAGACATGATCATGCTGACACATACTGAAGCGATGCAGAGAGTTACCACCATGCAGGCGCAGCTCCAGGCCAAGGGTCTGGACGGCGCGCTGTTTATCTTTCCGATTGATGTCTTCTATTTCTCCGGTACCCGTCAGAACTCCACGCTCTGGATTCCGGCTTCAGGCGTGCCGATTTTGATGGTGCGCAAGAGCCTGGCCCGCGCCAAGGTCGAGAGCGTCCTGACCGAAATCAGGCCGTTTCCGTCCAGCAAGGAATTTTCCACCCTGTTTGGAGAACAGATGCAAAAGATCGGCTTTACGTTCGATGTTGCACCGGTTCAGCAGCTGAATTACTACTCAAAACTGCTTCCGGGGCGCGAGTTCGTCGATATTTCCGCTGCCAATCGCGAAGTCCGTTCGGTTAAGTCGGCATATGAACTTGAACAGCTCCGTATGTCCGCAGCCAGTCTCTGTTCGGTGTTCAAACAGGTGCCGCAGTTTCTTAAAGAAGGGATGCGCGAGCTTGATCTGGCGGCGGAATTCGAGCATCGACTCCGCATTGCCGGTAATGAGGGCTATATCAGGATGCGAGCCTTCAATCAGGAGCTGTTCATGGGATTGGCTCTTTCGGCAGGCGCCGCTTCCTACGGCTTTTTCGACGGCGCCGTAACCGGGCGCGGTCTATCCAATGCCTCGCCGCAGGGATCGTCAATGCAGATTATCGGTCGTAACACTCCGGTATTTCTTGATTATACCGGTGTGTTCAACGGATATATCACCGATATGACCCGCATTTTCGTGATCGGAACCCTGGACCCGGAACTGCAGAAAGCATTCGACCTGTCGCTGAAGATTCAGGATTACCTGCAAAGCGCCTTAAAGCCGGGTGCCATCTGCGAAGAGCTGTTTCTGCAGGCGGTAGAAATTGCCGAAAAAGCGGGGCTTGGCGCTCACTTTATGGGAATGCCGGGTGAACAGGCTCGCTTTGTCGGTCATGGTGTCGGTCTGGAACTCGATGAGTTTCCGGTGCTGGCACAAGGTTTCAAAGTGCCGTTGCAGATCGGCCAGACAATTGCGATCGAGCCGAAATTTGTCTTCCCGGACAAGGGGGTAATCGGTATCGAAAACACTTTTGCCGTGACGAATAGTGGCGGTGAAAAGATAACCGCAATAGACGATCAGATCGTCTTTCTATAACTGAATCCTGTATTGTCCCGAAACAGCTCGGCTGTCAGGGGCACTATCTATCGGCGGAACAAGCAAACCTATCATCCCCTTCTTTTAACAATGCCGCTGCCAAGATATTGAAGAAATTAATAAGCTAGAATTGCGTTATAAATTTAGTTGACATGCACGTAAACGGCATATATAGTTTGACACATCAATTATCAATAATGGAGGCATGAATATGAAAGAAGAGGTCTATGTTGTCGATGGCATGAGGACGCCGTTTGGCTCTTTTGGTGGGGTTTTATCGGATGTTCCCGCGCCTCATCTGGCCGCTACGGCAATAAAAGGGATTCTGAGCCGGAATGCGCTGCCTGCGGAGGCGGTGAGCGAAGTGATTCTCGGGCAGGTACTTTCCGGCGGTTGCGGACAGGCTCCCGCGCGTCAGGCGATGCGGGCCGCCGGCTTGCCGGATACGATCCCGGCGCTGACGATCAACAAAGTCTGCGGCAGCGGCCTTAAGGCGATAATGCTCGGAAGCGACTCGATACAGCTCGGCAATGCCGACGTGGTGCTGGCCGGCGGCATGGAAAACATGTCTCTTGCCCCCTACTTTCTGAAAAAAGCCCGTAACGGGTTCCGAATGGGGAATGGCGAAATATTCGACCTGATGATCCATGACGGCCTGACCGATCCCTACACCGGAGTTCATATGGGCGATATCGGTGAAGTCAGCGTTGCCCGCAACGGTCTGACTCGCGAAGATCAGGATAATCTGGCCATACGCTCTTATCAACTGGCTCAGGCGGCTTTTAAAGATGGGGTGTTTAAAGACGAAATCGCCCCGGTAGTCAAGAGTGTGCGCGGTGTTGATACCGTAGTTGCCGATGACGAGGAGCCGTTCAAGGGGAATGTAGAAAAAATTGCCACGCTTAAACCGGTTTTCAAGAAAGATGGCAGTATAACGGCAGGAAACGCCTCGTCCATAAACGACGGTGCTGCTTTGTTGCTGCTGGCCGGCGCTGCGGCGGTAAAGAAGAATAATTTGACCCCAAAAGCTCGCATAGTTGCTTCAGCGACCAGCAGTCTGCATCCGGACTACTTTCCCGAAGCTCCTGTCGCCGCAATTCAAAAGGCCTGCGACAAAGCCGGTCTGAAGATTGAAGAGATCGATCTGTTCGAAATCAATGAGGCATTTGCGTCGGTTACGCTGATTGCGATCAAGAGTCTGAAGCTGGATCCCGCCAAGGTTAACGTAAATGGCGGCGCCTGCGCCATCGGCCATCCGATCGGCGCCAGTGGTGCCCGTCTGGCTATGACGGTTGTTCGGGAGCTGCACAAACGTAAACTGCGCTACGGCCTGGCCACACTCTGTATCGGTGGCGGTGAAGCTGTTGCGGTCATATTTGAAAGGGTTTAGGGGGCGAAAATGATTACAACGGTTGGTGTTCTCGGAGCAGGTCAGATGGGTAACGGCATTGCCCATGTTTTTGCGCAGTACGGTTATAAGGTTATTCTGTTTGATATCGCTCAGGCGCAGTTGGAGAAGGCGATCAAAACCATTAGCCAGAATCTGGAGCGTCAGGCAAAAAAAGGTGCGATTCCGGAAGCGCTGGTAGCTGAAACAATCGGCAGGATCACAGCAACTCAGGATATGAACGATCTGGCAAATGTCGATTTCGCCGTCGAAGCGGTAACCGAGCATGAGCCGCTCAAACTTGAGATCTTCCGCAAGTTGGATAGTATTGTTAAAGAGGGAGCGATTCTGGCGTCCAACACATCTTCCATACCGATTACCAAAATTGCCTCGGTCACCGGTCGTCCTGACAAGGTGATCGGCATGCATTTCATGAATCCGGTGCCGATTATGAAGCTGGTCGAAATCATCCGGGGTCATGCCACCAGTGAAGATACCTTTGCCCAGACCTCCGGGCTGGTAGCAAAACTTGAAAAGGAGATGGCGGTATCGCAGGACTATCCAGGCTTTATCGTCAACCGCGTGCTGATCCCGATGATTAATGAGGCGGTCTTTGCCCTGTATGAAGGAATTGCTACTGCCGAGGATATCGACAAGGGGATGAAGCTCGGCACCAATCAGCCGATGGGGCCGTTGACGCTGGCTGATTTTATCGGACTCGATACGGTATTGGCGATCGCCAACGTTCTTTACGACGGCTTTAAAGACCCCAAATATCGCCCTTGTCCGCTGCTCGTCAAGATGGTGAATGCCGGGTATATGGGGCGTAAATCAGGGCGCGGGTTTTATACATATTGATTCCTGACTTACCCCATCCCCACCCTGACCCTCCCCTTGAAAGGGATGGGACTTTAACTCCTCCGGGGGGTGGGAGGGGGATGGGGGGCAGTTAGATGCTCAATGTTAATGCAAAGGAGCTTATATGCAATTTAACAATCTGTTAATTGAAACCACCGACGGCATAGCAACGCTGACAATCAACCGCCCCCAGGTGCTGAACGCGCTCAACAGCGATGTCGTGCGTGAGCTGGAGTGTGCCCTGTATGAGCTTGATCTGGATACGACCGTCAAGGTGGTTATCCTGACCGGAGCTGGAGAGAAGGCTTTCGTTGCCGGTGCTGATATCAAGGAGATGGCCGAACTCTCCTCTTTTGAAGCTCACGATTTCGCCCGCAAGGGGCAGCGTCTGATTCTGATGATAAACAGGATGCGCAAGCCGGTCATTGCCGCGGTTAACGGGTACGCGCTTGGCGGCGGACTGGAACTGGCGTTGGCTTGTGACTTTATTTATGCATCCGAAAAGGCCAAGTTCGGCTTTCCCGAGGTCGGCCTTGGAGTTATCCCCGGTTTCGGCGGCACTCAAAATCTGGCGCGCCTGATCGGCCCGAACAAGGCTAACGAGCTGGTGTTTTCCGGACGGATCATCTCTGCTGCAAAAGCTTGTGAATGGGGCATCGTCAACGAACTATCCGCGCCGGAAGAGCTGCTGGCAAAGGTTCTTGCAACCGCCCGCGAAATTGCCGGAAAAGGGGCGGTGGGTGTGGCGTACGCCAAGGATGCCATTGCCAGCGGCTTGAATATGACAAAGGAAGATGGTTTCCGCTATGAAGCCTCTATTTTCGGAGTGCTGTTTGCTACGAGCGATCAGCGCGAGGGTATGGGAGCTTTTCTCGAAAAACGTACGGCAGAATTCAAAGGCAAGTAAATTCCAATACGGAGGGAAAACAAATGAATTTCGAACTGAGCCAGGATCACAAGGTGTTGCAGTCTGCGGTACGTGACTTTGTAGAGAAGGAAATCAAACCGATCGCGATGAAAATTGACGAAGAGCATATGATCCCCGATGCGCTGGTAAAGAAAATGTCTGAAATGGGCTTTTTGGGGAGCTACTTTCCGGAGGAGTACGGCGGCGCCGGTCTTGATGTGCTCTCCTATGCCATCGTGGTGGAAGAGGTCTCCAAGGCGTGCGGATCGAGCGGTGTTCTGATTTCGGCACACACCTCCCTCGCCAATGGTCCGATCTACACGTTTGGTACTGAAGAGCAGAAAAAGAAATGGCTGCCGGCGCTCAACACGGGGGAAAAAATAGGGTGTTTCCTGCTGACCGAACCGAATGCCGGCAGCGACGCCGGCGGTACAGCCACTATGTACAAACGGGAAGGTGATGAATTTGTCATCAACGGCAGCAAGATTTTCATCACTAACGGCGGCTATCTGGGAACCGGCGTGCTGTTCGCCTCCTACGACCGTTCTCTCAAGCATAAGGGAATCAGCGCCTTTATCGTTGATTTGAGTTCGCCTGGCGTCACGATCCTCAAGAACGAAAACAAAATGGGTATTCGCGGCAGCTACACCACCGCTTTTGCTTTTGACAACCTGCGCATACCGGTGGAGAACCTGCTGGGTAAAGAAGGTAAAGGGTTCAATGTTGCGATGGATACTCTGAACGGCGGCCGTATCGGCATCGCCTCCCAGGCGCTCGGTATTGCCGAGGGAGCATTCGAAAGGGCGCTGGCCTACTCCAAGGAGCGCAAACAGTTTGATCAAGCCATCTGCGAGTTTCAGGCGATTCAGTTCAAACTGGCCGATATGTATGCCCGTATCGAAACCAGCAAGCTGATGATCTATAAAGCCGCCTGGCTGAAAGACAACAAGATGAACTATACGATGGAGTCGGCGATGTGCAAAATGTTGGCATCCGAGGCGGCCACCTACGTAACTAAAGAGGCGATGCAGATCTTTGGCGGCTACGGATTCATCTGTGATTACGAGATTGAACGGATGTACCGCGATGCCAAGATTACCGAGATATATGAAGGTACCAACGAAGTGCAGCGCGTTGTTATTTCTAAACTTTTGCTTTCATAGCACAGCATATTTTTAATACTTGACATGCGCGTTAAGTAGAATTATATTCAACGCAGCAGGTATCAAGTTACGAGAGGTGTTACTGTGGAAGCAACCAGAGAAATTTATTGGAATGTCGGTCACGGCGTTGTCATACCGATGTATATCCTGGCCTTTGCCGCCTTTGGCGTCATGGGGTGGGGGTTTTGGCAGCGCCTGCCGATCTGGCGTCAGGGCAAGGCGCTTGACCGTTTCGATCGCTACGACGAAAGGGTCAAGCGCATGCTCTCCGAGGTATTCAGTCAGGTAAAAATTTACCGCGTTACTGACGGCGGCGTATTTCATTCCATATTCTTCTGGAGTTTTCTGGTTCTCTTTGCCGGCACGATGATGGTCATGTTTCAGGCCGATTTTTTTACGCCGCTGCTGCAGGTCAACCTTCTGTCCGGCGAATTCTACAAAGTATTTTCGCTGGCGCTTGATCTGGCAGGTATCTTTGCTCTCATAATGCTGGGAGGTCTCTTCATCCGCAGATTCGTCATCAGGCCGAAAGGGCTGGAGATCGTCAAGGATGACTACTTAGTACTGCAGCTGCTCTTTGCGATACTGATCACCGGGTTCCTGATCGAAGGAGCCCGCATGGCTGCCACCGAACTGCAGCAGAACCCCGCCCTGGCGCGCTTTTCGCCCGGCGGTCTGTTGGCGGGACAGCTCTTTACCACACTGAATATCGGTACGCTGCTTGTCACCCACAAAATCCTCTGGTGGCTTCACTTCGCGCTGGTGCTCGGCTTCTTCTGTGCCATCCCCTACACCAAGCTGCGCCATATCTTCACCACCAGCGCCAATGCCTTTCTGGCCCCTTTTGAACCGAAAGGTTTCATCGCCACGATCAACATGGAAGACGACACGGTTGAGCAATTTGGAGCTGCTTCCATCAGCGATTTAACCTGGAAAGACATCTTCGATGCCGATGCCTGCACCTCCTGCAAACGGTGCCAGGATCGCTGTCCGGCGTATGCGACCGACAAACCGCTCTCGCCGATGAAAATCGTCAAACAGATCGGCGAACTGGCCGAAGGGAATCCGGGCGGCAACCTGATCGAAACGGTCAGCCAGGACGCCCTATGGGCCTGTACCACCTGCCACGCCTGTCAGGACGTCTGTCCGGCCAACATCGAACATGTGAACAAAATCCTGGAGATGCGGCGCAATCTGACCCTGATGGAAGGCGCTTTCCCCGGTGATGAAGTTCGCACCGCCGTCAGCAACATCGAAGTCAACGGCAACCCGTTCGGTCTTGCCTACGCCGCACGAGGCGACTGGGCGGAAGGTCTGCAGCTCTCCCTGATGGAGCAGGATAGTAACGTCGATATCCTCTACTTCGTCGGCTGCTATGCCTCTTTCGACAAACGCAACCAGACTATCGCCAGAAACTTCATAAAAATATGCACCGCCGCCGGCGTAAAAGTCGGCATTCTCGGCAAGGAAGAAAAATGCTGCGGCGAGCCGGTCAGGAAGCTGGGCAACGAATATCTTTACCAGATGACCGCCACGGAAAATATCGAATTGATCAAAGCCTATAACGTCAAGAAGATAGTTACCACCTGTCCGCACTGCTTCAATACCCTAGCACGCGACTACAAGGATCTTGGGCTTGATATCCCTGTTGAGCATTACAGCACCTACATCAACACGCTGCTGAATACCGACAGGCTTTCACTGACTCCGGAGCCATTCAGCTATACCTATCACGATTCCTGCTACCTCGGCCGCTACATGGATATAATCGATCAGCCGCGGGCCATCCTCACTCAGGCCGGCGGCTCAATCACCGAAATGGCAAAAAACGGTTACGACAGTTTCTGCTGCAGCGCTGGCGGCGGCCGCATCATCGCCGAGGAGAAGCTCGGGAGCAAAATCAGCGAAGTCAGGATCAAAATGGCCACCGACACCGGCGCGCCGCTGCTGGTATCCAACTGCCCCTTCTGCCTGACAATGTTCGAGGACGGCATCAAAACCGGCGGAGCTGAGGGACAGCTGCAGGTCAGAGACTTGGCCGAGATTGTCGCCGAACGGATAACGGCATAAAGATCGAAGTCAAAGGCAATAGAACGCGGATGACGCGGATTTAGCTGGTTTACGCGGATTCTAAAATCAAAAAGTCTTTAGGGGTAACCCATAAAACGTTTTTGCCTGATCCGCGTTCATCCGCTCGATCCGCGTCATCCGCGTTCTATTAAGGTTTAAAGCTAAAATATTTACAGGAGGTAACAACATGAAACTGCTTGTCTGCATCAAACAGGTCCCTGACCTGGAATCCCGCTTCAAACCGGACGCCGCCGGAGTCTGGTATAACGAAACCGATCTGGCCTTCCGCATGAACGAATATGACGAATATGCCGTGGAACAGGCTGTGCAGCTGCGGGAAAAACTGGGGGAGGGGACTGAACTGACCGTCCTCTCGATCGGTCCTGATCGCGTTGTCGAAGCGGTCAAAAAGGCTCTCGCGATGGGATGCGACAATGCTGCCCATATCCAGGATCCGGCCGCGTCAGGCAAAGATCCCTGGCAGATCGCCTCGATCATTGCCGCCTATGCCAAAGACAAAGGCTTCGACATTATCTTCACCGGCATGCAGTCACAGGATCGTGGCTCGGCTCAGGTCGGAGTTACTGTAGCCGAGCAGCTTGGCTTCGCCTGCACCACGACAATAGTAGGCTTCGACTACGACAATGGCACGATTACCGCCAAACGTGAACTGGAAGGCGGCATTAAAGGTGTCGTCAAGCTGAAAACACCGGCTTTGGTAACCTGCCAGCTCGGTCTCAACGTGCCGCGCTACCCGACACTGCCAAACATCATGAAGGCCAAGAAAAAAGAGATCACCGTCATTCCGGTCGCTGATCTGCTTAAGGAAGAAGCGCTGGCAACCACGGCCAGCTTCCATCCGCCGGCCAAAAAAGGTGGGGGCATAGTCCTTGAAGGCGATGTCGCCGATCTGGTCGAAAAAGTCATAGCGATACTCAAAGACAAAACCGCGGTATTGAGATAGGAGACAATCATGAAAACACTTTTAATAGGCGAATACCGCGAAGGCAAACTGCTTGAATCAACATACGAACTACTCGGCTTTGCCGGTCAGCTCGGCGCCGAAACCGCGATGCTGCTGGTGGGGAGCGAGTCACAGCTACCCGCATACGGCGGCACTCTCTATCTGGCCGATGCATCAACCTGCGGCGAATATAACCCCGACTTGCATAAGAAGCTGATCCTCGACGCGGTGCAGAAGGAAAACCCGGACTACATCGTCTTCCAGCACTCTTCCTACGGCTGGGATCTGGCTCCGCGTGTTGCGTCAGCGCTGAAGGCGGCACAGATATCGGAAGTGATCGCTCTTGCGGACGGCGGCTTCGAAGTCGGCTGCTGCAATGGCAAGATGCGCCGCCATGTCAAATCGACAACTTCAAAAACGGTCCTGACGATCCAGGCCGGCGCCTTTCCGGCCCTGCAGCCGGGCGGTTCGCCATCGCTCCAGAAACTGACTGCCGGCGGCAGCGACACTCTGGAATTCATCGGATACGAACCGGCTGAAAAGAAGGATGTCGATCTGGCCAAAGCCGAGATTATCGTCTCCGCCGGACGGGGCGTCGGCAAGAAGGACAACATTCCGGTCATTCAGGCGCTGGCCACCGCGCTTGGCGGTGAGCTTGGCGCCAGCCGCCCGGTAGTGGATGCCGAATGGGTCAGCCACAGCCATCAGGTTGGCACCACCGGCCAGACCGTCTCTCCGAAACTTTACGTCGCCTGCGGCATCTCGGGAGCCATTCAGCATCTGGCAGGAATGAAAAAATCGGACTTTATTCTTGCTATCAACAAGGACAAGGATGCGCCGATTGGGGAAATCGCCGACGTGCTGGTAGTGGCTGATGTGATGCAGTTTGTCCCGGCGTTGACCGCGAAAGTTGCGAAATGAAGATGCTTTCCGGTGTCAAGATAGTCAATCTGGCGGTCAATCTCCCCGGTCCGGCAGCTGCCCAGCGTCTAAGCGCTCTGGGAGCGGAGGTTGTCAAGATTGAAGCGCCGTCCGGCGATCCGATGGAGACATACCACGCCGGCTGGTACAGGGATATGGCGGCCGGGCATACTCTTGCCAAGCTCGATTTGAAGTCGGAACAGGGGCGCGCCGAACTGGATCGATTGCTCGGGGCTGCCGATCTGCTGATCAGCGCCAGTCGTCCCGCCGCGATGGAGCGTCTCGGGCTGGATTGGGCCGCTCTGCATGAAAAATTTCCACGGCTCTGCCAGGTCGCAATTGTCGGTTATCCGGCTCCCCGTGAGAACGAAGCGGGTCACGACCTTACCTACCAGGCTTCACTCGGGCTTCTCACGCCACCTTATATGCCGCGTACCCTGCTGGCTGACATGGCTGGTGCGGAGATGACGGTCTCTTCCGCTCTGGCGCTGCTGCTTCAGCGTGAACGGAGTGGCAAAGCTGGCTATGCGGAGGTCGCGCTGTCGGAAGCCGCCGCGTCACTTGCCGAACCGCTCCGCTATGGCTGTACAGCGGCGGGCGCGCTTCTTGGGGGCGGAATTCCCGAATACAATATCTATAAATCTGCTGACGGCTGGATAGCGGTTGCGGCTCTTGAACCGCATTTTAAAAAACGGTTGGAAGAAACGTTGAAAATATCCACTCCGAATGAGTATCAGGCCGCTTTTTCCGATCAGAGTTCAGAGTATTGGCAGGAGTGGGGAAAACAGATGGATGTCCCGATTGAAACGGTCCGGAGCTGATTGATTGAGCATGTAAACGATGTCTAATTCAGTGATAAGGAGATGCGAATGTTTCTCGATCTGACGGAAGAGCAGAAGTTGATCCAGGATACCGCCCGGAATTTTGCCAAGGCGGAGCTTGAGCCGGTGGCGGCAGCGCTTGACCAGAGCGATGACCGGTCGCCGATGATGGCAAATCTGAAAAAACTGGCCGAACTCGGTTTTATGGGGTTGAACGTCAAGGAACAGTACGGCGGGACGGAGGCGGGAGTTGTTGCCTTCAGTCTGGCGATTACCGAGATCGCCCGCGCCTGTGCCTCCACGGCGGTAACGCTGTCGGTCAACAACATGGTTTGTGAAGTGATTCAGGCGGTCGGTAACGAAGAACAGAAAATGGCGTATATTCCGAAAATCTGTTCCGGCGAGTTTGCCGCCGGCGGCTTCGGTCTTACCGAGCCGGGCGCCGGTTCCGATCCTTCAGGCATGAGCACGCAGGCGGTCAAGGATGGCGATTTTTACGTTCTTAACGGCTCAAAAATATTTATCACCAGCGCCCCTTATGCCGGTGTGTTTGTCGTCTGGGCCGTGACCGACAAGGATGCTCCGAAAGGGAAGGGGATCAGCTGTTTTCTTGTGGAAGCCGGTACGCCCGGACTGATCATCGGCAAGGAAGAGAAGAAGATGGGGCAGCATGCCTCGGCTACCAACGAACTGATTTTTGATAGCTGCCGCGTTCCTGCCGGCGCGATGATGGGGAAGCTGAACGATGGTTTCCGCATCGCCGTGGCGGAACTGACCGGTGGCCGTATCGGCATCGGTTCTCTGGGGCTGGGAGTCGGGCTGGCGGCGATGGACTATGCTACCCGCTATGCAACCGAGCGGGTTCAGTTCGGCCAGAAAATCAGCAATTTTCAGGCGCTGCAGTGGATGATGGCGGACGGCTATACCGAACTTGAGGCGGCCAGGCTGCTGCTGATGAGCGCCGCCTGGCGCAAGGAGAACGGCAAAAGTTTTGCCAAGGAGGCTTCGATGGCGAAGCTCTATGCGACCGAGTCGGCCAACCGGGCCTGTTACAAGGCGATGCAGATGCTTGGCGGCTATGGCTATACCCAGGATTATCCGATTGAACGATTCACCCGCGATGCCAGGATTACGTCTATTTACGAAGGAACAAGCGAGATTCAGCGTTTGATCATATCACGTGAAATTTTGAGGAACTTCAATTAGCCAAGGAGGCAGGCATGAGTACCGACAAACGCATTACCCTGCAGCAAGCCGCCGAAATCATCAAGAACGGCTCCAGTCTCACTTTTTCCGGATTCACCATCTGGCGACGTCCGATGGCAATCGTCTACGAGCTGATTCGCCAGCACCGGAAAAATCTGCATCTGATAGAGGTAAACGGCGGTTCCCATACCGAATTCCTGGTCGGTGCCGGCTGCGTCGATATCTGGGAATCATGCTGGGTCGGCCATGAGCTGTACGGCAAGTACGGCGCCAATGTCTCCCGCAAGGTCGGCAACAAAGAGATCATCGTCGAGGATTACAGCCATGCCGAGATGATGTTCCGTTTTGCCGCGGCGGCACAGGGAGCGGCCTATGCGGTTACTCAGACTTCTCTCGGAACAGATATCCACAACCCCGAATACGATATGCTCGGCCGGGCCGGTCTGCGGGACGGCAAGCGCATTGCGAAGCATAAATACCAGTTTACCGAAGACCCGTTCTTCGGAGCCGGTTCCCAGGTGCTGATTCCGCCTGCCAAGGTTGATATTGCGGTACTCTGTGTTCAGCAGGTCGGCGAAGAGGGAACCGTGCGGGTAAACGGCCAGTATTACTCCGATCCCGAGGTAGCCCGGGCGGCCGACATCACGATCGTGATGGCCGAAGAGATTGTGCCGGAGGAGTATTTGCGGCGCAATGCCGATCAGAACACTATCGCCAGCTTTGAAGTGAATCATATTCTGGAATGTCCGTTCGGCGCGCATCCGACCGGTATGTTCGGTCGCTACGACGTGGATGGGTACTTCTTGAAGGACTTTTATGGCATGACCCGAACCCAGGAAGGATTTGACGACTTTGCCAAAGAGTGGATACATGGGCAGGATCATGTCAGCTATATGGAAAAGCTGGGATGGGCGCGCATGCAGAAGCTGAAAGCCAATACGGCGCTAAATTACAGTGTTCGTGAGAAAGGGGGTAAGTAACGATGGCTACTGAATACGCGACTGCTGAAGAATACGGCCTGGCTGATCTGATGTGCTGCGCCGCTGCCCGCGAAGTGCAGGATAATGAAGTGGTTTTTGCCGGCACCGGTCTGCCGATGGTGGCAATCATGCTGGCTCAGAAGACCCATGCCCCCAACCTCAAGCTGATTTTTGAGGCCGGCACGCTTGATGGCCGTCCCCCTGAAATCCCGACCTCCGTGGGTGATGCACGCTGCGAGATGGGCGCATCCCGCTCATCCGGTCTGTACGATGCTTTCAGTATCGCCCAGCGCGGCTACGTCGATCTCGGTTTTCTGGGTGGCGCCGAAGTGGATGAATACGGCAACGTCAACACCACATGCATTGGCGATTACCTGAACCCCGAACTGCGCCTGACCGGCAGCGGCGGCAACCCGGACATCAACTCGTTCGCCAAGCGGACGGTCTTCATCATGGTTCACGAAAAGCGCCGCTTTACCCCCAATGTCAGCTACATCACCAGTCCTGGTTGGCGGGTCAAAAAATGGCCGGGGGGCGAATTTGTGCATCGCCGCGAACTGTATGGTGCCGCCTATCGCGGCGGCCCTTCGGCGGTCATCAGCACGGCCGGTGTATTCCGCTTTGACGAACAGAGCGGCAAGATTTATCTCGATACCTGTCACCCGGGCAAAACTCCAGCTGAAATTAAGGAGATGTGTTTCTTCGACCTAGATATTTCCCGCGTCAACGGTGAGACTCTACCGCCGACCCGTGAAGAGCTGCATATCATTCATGATGTGCTCGATCCGGACCAGATCTTTGTTCCAAAGGTGAAAAAGGGGTAAATAATGGCGGCTGCAAACGCCATGGACGATTTCAAACGGGATCTCAGCTACCGCGTTCAGAGGGATGATGAGAATCAGATTGTATTGACCGCTCGCCTCAAGGACCGCTTCCATGATATCCGGATGGAGGTCGTAGCGGATTTTGAATCACTTACGATAACGGCAGCGCGGGTTAATTTTGTCCGTCATCCATCGGAGGATTGTCCTGCGGTTGCCCGGCGTATGGAGCGGCTGGTCGGATTTGTTATCGGCAGGGGGCTCAACCGTAAGCTGCAGGAAACGTTTGGAGGGGGTGAAGGGTGCGGCAACCTCCGGGTTATGCTGCTGGGACTGCTGCCTCTGGCTATGAATGTCAAGGCTGCGGCTGGTTTCAGCGATGAACAGCAGATGCTGGACTCAATCAGGGAACGTCTTGCCGGGAGCTGTGCCGGATATGTAAAGCGCTCGGAATAATAGAATATTTGAAACAGAGAGCAACGGAGCAACGGAGTAAAATCTGAGAATCAGACTTTGATTTCTCTGTCGCTCCGTTGCTCCCTGTTTTTTTGCAGTGTGAAAGCTTGACGCACAACTTTTCTATCTGCTACAAAGGACGATCTGAAATCAATGCATCATTTGAAAAAGGATGAATGTCGATGCCGCATATAATAATTGATGAAGTGCGCTGCAAGGGGTGCGGGCTCTGTACCATAGCCTGCCCTAAGAAGCTGGTCGTAATGAGCGATACCCCGAATAGCCTCGGGTACACCGTAGCGGTTTTTTCGGGGCCTGAAAAATGCACCGGCTGCGCGCTCTGCGCGGAAATGTGCCCTGATGTCGCCATCACGGTTTTTAAGGAGTGACGGTCATGAACAATGTTGTACCTGAAAAATTATTTGTCAAGGGGAACGAAGCGGTAGCGATGGCGGCCCTGGAGGCTGGTTGTCATTGCTATTTCGGCTATCCGATCACTCCGCAGAGCGATATCCCGGAATATCTGTCACGTGAACTCCCGAGACTGGGGGGCGAATTCATTCAGGCCGAGAGCGAAATCGCCGCCATCAACATGCTGCTGGGGGCTTCGGCTACCGGAACGCGCGCAATGACCTCCTCCTCCGGCCCGGGTATTTCGCTCAAACAGGAAGGGATCTCGTACATGGCCGGTTCGGAACTCCCCGGCGTAATCGTGGACATCATGCGTCAGGGCCCCGGCCTTGGCGGCATCGACGCCTCCCAGGCCGATTATTTCCAGGCGACGCGGGGCGGAGGTCATGGCGGTTACCGTATCATCGTTCTGGCGCCTAATTCGGTTCAGGAAATGTACGACCTGACCATGCTCGCCTTTGACCTTTCGGACATCTACCGCATGCCGGCCATGGTGCTAGCCGATTCGGTCATCGGACAGATGAAGGAATCCATAATCGCCAATTCCCGTCCGGTCGTGGCACTTCCGGATAAGGAGTGGGCGGTTCGCGGCAGGGCGGAAGGCACTCCTCAGAATGTCGTCAAATCGCTCAAGCTGGGCGACGGCGAGATGGAAAAATTTCACTGGAAGATGCATGCCCGCTATGAAGAACTTGCTGACAAGGAAAACCGATGGGAAGAGGTGCAGACCTCCGATGCGGAATTGATTGTGACCGCATTCGGTTCGACGGCGCGCATCGCCAAGACCGCCGTGGCCATGGCTCGCGAGGCCGGCATGAAAGTCGGGCTGATGAGGCCGATCACCCTGTTTCCGTTCCCCAAAAAGGCCTATGCCGCGCTTTCCGAACGATGCAAACTTTTTCTGGATATAGAACTCTCCACCGGCCAGATGGTCGATGACGTCCGCCTTTCAATAGCGCGCGATGCCGAAGTCGCCTTCTATGGGCGTCCACCAGGAGCGGGGTCCTTGCCGACGCCGGAAGAACTTTTCGAACAGATCAAGAAAAACTATCGGGCCGCAGCCTGAAGAGTTGAGGATATATTCCATGAAACAGGTATTTAAAAGGCCGGAAAGCCTGAAAGATGTCTCGACCCACTTCTGTCCCGGCTGCAATCACGGCACGGTCCACCGCCTGGTTGCCGAAGCGCTGGATGAATATGGAATCCGCGATAAAACTATCGGCATAGCTTCAGTCGGCTGCTCGGTTTTTCTCTATGGCTATTTCGACGTTGACGTTATCGAAGCCCCTCACGGAAGAGCTCCAGCCGTTGCCACCGGCGCCAAACGTGCCCGCCCCGACCGGATCGTATTTACCTATCAGGGGGATGGCGATCTGGCGGCGATCGGCATGTCCGAGATTATCCATGCCGCCAACCGCGGCGAGGATATCACCGTCATCTTCGTCAACAATACGACCTATGGAATGACCGGCGGACAGATGGCGCCGACCACGATGCCGGGGCAAAAAACATCTACATCCCCCTATGGTCGTGATGTCTCGAAAGATGGCTCACCGTTCAAAATGGCGGAACTGCTCTCCAATCTTGATGGAGTGGCTTTTTCGGCACGAGTGGCGCTCAATAACCCCAAAAATGTCCTCCAGGCCAAAAATATGATAAAAACCGCTTTTCGCTATCAAGTCGAGAAGAAAGGGTTTTCATTTATTGAGGCGCTGTCATCTTGCCCTACCAATTGGGGGATGACTCCTCTTGTTGCCAATCAGCGGGTGACCGATGAAATGATTCCGTACTTCCCGCTGGGTGTGTATAAAAATACCGCTAATCTTTAGTCCTGGAGATAATCATGCGTTACGATGTTTTTTTCGCCGGTTACGGCGGGCAGGGTGTGCTGCTGGCCGGTAATCTGCTCTCATACGCTGCAATCCACGAAGGGAAAAATGTCTCGTTCCTTCCTGCCTACGGAGTTGAAAAGCGGGGGGGGGCGGCCATGTGTACGCTCGTCTTTGCGGATGGCGATACCGGTTCTCCGGTGGTCGGAAATCCGTCGGTTGCAGTTCTTCTCGATCAACTCTCATTCGATAAATACGCCGCCAAAGTAAAGCAGGGGGGGATCTGCATCGTTAACTGCAGTCTGGTGGCTGTAGATGGCGCTGAACTTCCTGGCATCGAGATCGTCGCGGTTCCGATGAATCAGATTGCCCTCGATCTGGGGGATGTTCGTATGGTCAATATGGTGGCTTGCGGGGCATATATTGAGAAATCCGGCGCATTGAAAAGCCCATCGCTGGAAGCGGCGTTGAAAAAGGCCCTGCCGGAACGAAACCACCGATTGATTCCAGCCAACGTAAAAGCGATCGAAGCGGGCGTTCAGGCAGCGAAGGGATAAAAGGTCGGCTAAAAAGTCTTGACGTCGGTGGCCAGATTTGCTACAAAGTGTGCTCTTCAAATATAGGGGTATAGCCAAACGGTAAGGCAACGGCCTCTGACGCCGTCATCTCTTGGTTCGAATCCAGGTACCCCTGCCAATTTAATAACTAGCTGTTTATGCTATCTGTATTTAAGCCCCATCTCCTTTGTACATCTATCTGTACTGTAAGGAGACGGGGCTTTTTATATCCATAATATCATTTATAAGTTTTGGTGGTGTTATACCCTAAATAAGGTATGAGGTAAATTATATAAGGTTCGATGTCTTGACAAGAAATATAATCATTAATATTTATACCAGTATATACGCCATGTTGCAGCGTTTCAATAATTGGCATGACCTGTGCTTTATATAAAAGCAGATTCACTAAAACTATTCGGAGGTATTACCCATGAAAAAAGTTCTTTCCACGATCGTTGCTGCTCTTGTTGCTCTGTCCTTCTCTGCCGTAGTTTTTGCATTGAATATCAATGATGGTTTTGGAGGTGCTTCTTTAGAAGACCAAACCGTTACATTAAATAGAATTGAAAATGAATTTTATGATCTGGCCAAATACCTGATTAAAACATATAAACACAGAAAAGTGGTGTTTATTCTGGAGATGTGGGAAGGCGACTGGGCCATGCGGGGAGGAACACAGGCTGGTTCTAAATGGAAAGTGGATAGTGTGCCAAC
>CAIYDX010000141.1 GCA_903925005.1 uncultured Geobacteraceae bacterium | reverse complement strand
TTAATAATCATTGATACTTTTGCCACAGAATCCTCCAGATATCTTAGTTCCTGAACGGCATGCCCAGGTACTTGAGAAGTGCTTTGCCTTCTTCGTCTGTTTTAGCACTTGTTACAATCGTAATATTCATTCCCTTTATTTTATCAACATTATCATAGTTGATTTCAGGGAAAATAAGCTGATCCTTGATGCCAAGGGTATAATTACCCTTACCGTCAAAAGCTTTACCGGATACGCCCTTAAAGTCGCGAACCCTGGCAAGAGAAACATTAATCAAACGATCAAGAAACTCATACATACGATCGCGGCGTAAAGTTACCATACAACCGATCGGCATACCTTCGCGAAGCTTGAAGGTTGCAATGGATTTCTTAGCTTTGGTGATAACGGATTTTTGTCCTGTTATCAAACCAAGCTCGGTAGTAGCGGAATCCAGAATCTTAACATTCTGTATTGCTTCACCCAGACCCATGTTTACCACAATCTTCTTGATCTGCGGCACTTCCATGCAAGATTTATAACTATAATCGTTACGAAGCTTGGGAACTATTTCTGATGAATATATATCTTTTAAACGTGACATTAGATAAATTCCTCCAAAGTAATACTAAAGTGCTGTGCCACGCTTCACACAAACACGCTGTTTTTCGCCATTTTCTAAAAGCTTCTTGCTTGTTCGTACAGGTTTGGAGCACTTTGAGCAATATGGCATAACGTTGGAGATATGAATCCGTGCTTCCTTCTCCTTAATTTCACCAGCTTCATTCCCTTTAGCTTTCACATGGCGTTTGACCAGATTAAGGCCTTCAACAATTACGCTATTTTTTTTAGGCAGCAACTGAAGTATCTTGCCAGTTTTGCTTTTTTCCTTACCAGCAATAACCATTACGGTATCGCCCTTGTTAACATGAGGTTTAGTGACTTGCATCATCATTCTCCGATATTTTTATAGTACTTCCGGTGCAAGAGAAATAATTTTCATAAACTTTTTAGCACGCAATTCTCTGGCAACCGGACCGAAGATACGAGTACCAACCGGCTCCTTAGCGTTGTTGATAACTACACCTGAATTATCATCAAAACGGATATAAGACCCGTCAGGCCGTCCCAGAGCCTTGGCAGTCCTGACAACAACCGCCTTGACTACATCACCCTTTTTAACTTTTGAATTCGGCAGAGCTTCACGAACGGACGCAACGATGATATCACCAACACCTGCATATTTTCTTTTGGAGCCGCCCAGTACTTTAATGCAAAATAGTTTTTTTGCACCTGAGTTGTCGGCTACATCCAGTACTGTCTGCATTTGAATCATTAGATGTTACTCCCTATACTAAGAGATACTTTCAATTATCTGCTTAAGGCTCCAACGTTTGTCTTTACTCAGAGGGCGACATTCAATAATCTGAACACGATCTCCGACTTTAGAACTGTTGAGTTCATCGTGAACCTTGTATTTTACACTGCGTTTAATATATTTGCTGTAGACACTGTGTTTAACAAGACGGTCGACTCTAACAACTACAGTCTTTTCCATCTTATCGCTCACAACAACACCTACCTGAGTTTTTCTGTGACCGCGTTTACTCATTTCGATACTCCCCCTGCCTTACTTTCGGTGAGAATGGTATTAATTCTGGCAATATTCTTACGAAGGTTCTTCAGCTTGGAAGTATTCTCAAGTCTGCCGGTATGAAGCTGAAATTTTAGGTTAAAGAGTTCCTGAGTTGATTCAACCTGTTTTTTGGACAGCTCTTCAATGGATATTTTTCTTAGGTCATTAGGCTTCATGAGCATCCCCCCTGGTAATAAACTTTGTAGAAAGGGGCAGCTTATGGGCAGCCAGCCTGAGAGCTTCACGTGCAATCTCTTCAGTCACGCCTTCCATCTCATACAACACCGCACCAGGCTTTATTACGCAAACCCAAGAATCCGGTGAACCTTTACCTTTACCCATTCGAGTCTCGGCAGGTTTGGCGGTAAGCGGCTTATCCGGAAAAATACGAATCCAGATTTTACCACCCCTTTTTATATATCGGGTCATTGCAATACGGGCAGCTTCAATCTGTCTCGAATCAAGCCAGCCACATTCAGTTGCCTGCAGACCGAATTCGCCAAAAGAGAGTTCAATACCTCTACAGGGCTTACCGGACATACGCCCCTTCATCTGTTTTCTATGTTTTACCCGTTTCGGCATTAACATCGATACGTGCTCCTATTGTGCAATATAAAAGAAATTACTTACCAGGCAGAATTTCGCCCTTGAAAATCAAAACCTTGATACCAATGAGACCGTAGGTGGTCTTGGCTTCAGCAAAGCCATAATCAATATCGGCTCTTAAAGTATGCAATGGCACCCGGCCTTCGCGATACCACTCAGTGCGGGACATTTCAGCGCCCCCCAAACGACCGGAGCAGGTGATACGAATTCCCTTTGCACCGAATTTAAGCGTCGAAGTAACACTTTTCTTCATGGCTCTTCTGAAAGCAATTCGCCGTTCCAATTGGAGGGCCACGTTTTCAGCAACCAACTGAGCATCCAACTCCGGTTTACGAACTTCATTTATAGTTATAAAGATCTCTTTAGACGATATCTGAGCAAGCTCTTTCTTTATCGTCTCAACTTCAGAGCCCTTCTTTCCGATAATAAGGCCCGGCCGTGCAGTAAAAATGTTGATTTTGCACTTATTGGCTGCACGCTCAATCTCAATTTTGGAAACACCGGAACTGTACAAGCGTTTCTTAAGAAATTTCCGAATCGCCAAATCTTCATGCAGCAATTTTGCATAATCGGCTTCAGCGTACCACTTCGAATCCCAAGTTTTTGTAACACCGAGTCTGAAACCGATCGGATTAATTTTTTGTCCCAACCTACACCTCCACGTAATAAAACTATTTCGAGTCTGAAAGGGTTACAGCAATATGACTAGTAGGCTTACGTATTTTGCTGGCACGCCCCAT
>CAIYDX010000140.1 GCA_903925005.1 uncultured Geobacteraceae bacterium | reverse complement strand
CAGCTAACTTTCTTGAATGGGTTTTATGGTCACGAAAACTATACATATGGAAGAACATTTGTTGGTGGATTAGTTCCGGGTAATTATATGTGGAATCCAAGTGTATGGTCGATTACCTATGACCGACTAGGTGCTGATATATCTGAAACAATGTCGGGAGGGTTGCGATTTAGTGTATCAATGTGGGGTTACGCCAGTTTTGGATGGTTTGGCGTTGTACTTGTACCATTAATATCAGGAGTTATTAGCGGAGTGATCATTTCAATGGTTAGGCGGTTACCGCTTAATAAGTCACTTATTGCGGCTTCGCTTGCCATGACACTTTATGGAACATTAGGCAAGCAACTTGTTGAGTTTTATATGATGAGTATTCATAGCATACCAACCATCGGCTGTGCACTTTTCTTTTGTTTTGGCTATGCTCGCATACGTAGAATAAATAAAGATCAGCCAGTGATACAAGATCAAGGCCACACTGTTGATGCCTCAGTGACTCCCTAATATTGTATAAATTATTTTGATGGACTTCCTACTTATTGCAGCTAGTTTTTTCGGATATTCGTTCGAAATAAAAACAAGACTTGAAGCTCAAGGTCGGTCAGTTTTATGGTTCGAAGATCGACCAGCCATTGATACCAAAACCAAAGCGATACTTCGACTTGCTCCTAACCTAATCAGGCGCCAATGTGATTCGTATTTTGACAACATTATTTCTGAGGCCAAGAAGTTTGATATTCGCGATGTGCTGGTAATCAAAGGGGAGGCTCTAAATCCTGAAATAATCGGAAAAATGCGAAAAGAGTTGCCCCATGCGCGCTTCATTTTATACTTCTGGGACAGTTATCGAAATATGCCGGTTGACGCCCCTCTGAAAGTGGCGCTATTCGACAAGACATTCAGTTTTGATCCCGTTGATGTACGCCAAGATAACCGCCTCGCCTATCGACCACTGTTTTATTTAAACGAGTACGCGCAATTGCCGAGTGGCAGTCAAGATATAGATATTCTTTTCATTGGTACCTCACACACTGACAGATACGCGGTGTTATCGAAGCTTGCTTCCAGACTTCCTACTGGCGTCCGTTTTGAACGAATTCTATTTATGCCAAGCACACAAATGTATTACATTCGAAAAATTGTATCGCCCAGTTATTGGCAAGCCCGGCGCGATGAGTTTGTATTTACACCTCTTAAAAAAGGGGAAGTTATGTCTTTGATAGCTCGGTCTCGTGCGGTGGTGGATATTGAACGTCCTATTCAAACAGGGTTTACTATGCGAACGATTGAAATGTTAGGGGCATCAAGGAAGTTGCTCACAACAAACCCACGTATTGTTGATGCCGATTTTTACAATTCCAAAAATCAAATTTTTATCGATAGAGTTAACCCAATAGTTCCAATTGATTTTGTAAATAGTTCTTGGGAAACTACACCGGAAGATATGTTAATAAAATATAGTTTGGATGGTTGGCTGGATGAAGTTATCGGAAAATGATATGTTAACCTGTTTCTTTTATATTAAGTTTTAGGAGTTGCATTGATGCGATTAAAACCCAAGTATTGCATAGTAATTTTAATGGTATTTTATGCCACGCCTGCTTTGGCCTACTTTGATCCCAATACTGGCGGATACATCTTTCAGTTATTGGGGCCTTTGATTGCCATTGCAATGTCGGTATGGATGTTTTTTACTAACCAAGTTAAGGCATTTTGGCGATTCATTCGAAGCATTTTTAGTCGCAAACCCGATTCGGAGTAGCTATCATTTTCGAATTTTTTCGACTATCAAAAAGGCTGTTATTTAACATTGCCATATCTTTGATACTGTTTTTCTTGCCATTCGACTTACTTTTTCGGTTAAGTTCCTGGCAGTTATTTATGACTTCTCT
>CAIYDX010000139.1 GCA_903925005.1 uncultured Geobacteraceae bacterium | reverse complement strand
GGTGGTTTGGCTGATCATCCCACGGTCAGCCACGATGCAGAACCGATTGGCGCCGAAGCGTTTTTTAAGCCTTGTAACGACTGGAATAGTACTGGTGACATCTGCCGTGTTGCCTGGCCACATCTCGCAAGCAATTGGTTTGCCACGGTCATCCAGCAAAGCGCCAACCACCATTTGGTTCAAGTCAGGGCGATGATCTTTGGAATGCCCCCGCTCACCGATGGTCTTGCCGCCTTCACCTTCGAAGTAAAGTGCGGTGGTGTCCAGAAACACAAAATCAAGCTCGGTGAAAAGATTCTTGCGATGGTCGAACATCCGCTCTTCGATCACATCTTTTGTGCAGCGCGGCGCATATGTCCGGTCATCTTGGTCAGAAATCTCTTCTCCCAGGAAGGCCATGGCACGATACAACTGGTGCAGGGCAATATCTTCCGTTCCAGTGATTCGATAGTCCCGGCGCCACCTCTCGCAGCCGCGGTCGGAACCGGATACAAAAAGGCGGTGCAACACGGTCATAAACAGGGCGCGTTCAACTGAGAAACCGAATTTGCGATCAGTCACAAGGGAGGAGACTATGGAACCAACTTCCAACTCTTTCCAGATACGCTCGAAGATCAAAGCCGGACCGATCTTCTTTGCGGAGGCAGAAATTTTACTCTTGTCAGAAAGTATCAGCAGAGTTCTTTCGGAAAAGCGGGAAAGAGAACGAACCAGGGATTCGACTTCCCCTTTTTCGGACATCTGATCCAGCCGGCCAAGGGTGGCGATAACCCGTTGGCGGGCTTGTCCATTTTCCCAGCGATTCTCGACAAGCTGAAGGTATTGGTAGATTCCTGACTTCTTGACTCGTGCAAACATGGCGCACCTCCATCAGGACACCATGATAATGCATCAATAATGCAGATACAAGGCTAATGGCCTATGGATATTGGCACCATGAAAATGATTTTTTACGGTTTTTCAAAAGAACTATTGCGCAATTTCAGCAAGTTACATCAAACAAACCAGCTTGTGCTGTAGAAGAAAAGCATAACGACTACCTTGCCACCGACGGCTACCGTTCCGACCTGAACGTGCAGAGCGCCGATCCGGGAACGGCGGGCCTGAGCGGGTATTCACGCACGACCGATGCCTACGGCGCTACGAAATACCTGATTGGCGACAAGGGAAAGAACGGCTCTTGGCAGGATAATCTGACCCTGAAAACAGAATACTCATTTTCTTCCGATACAAAGCTCCGCTTCACCTTCATGAAGTCTGCCGGTGGTTTTGATTACAAAGACCAGCAAACCTTTCTGAAAAATGCTGCCAGGGATGACGTCTGGTCATACGGAACCGTTAAGGAGGCATCCTTTCTAGGTGTGAACGGCGGAAACGACCAGTATCTCTATAACCTCGGCTTTGAGACCCACATCTCTCCGGTGGCATTGAAAATGACTCTTGGGCTGATGGATCAGGCAAGCAGTTGGACAGTCGCGCCGAATGCGACAACGGCAACACGGACAGGGGGAGCGGGCAAGCTGTCAAGCACACCCGGCACAGTCTGGAATGCCGACCTTCAGGCAACATTCCCGGTGTATTCGTTTAATCTGCTGACCGTGGGTGGCGCATTCCGTAGCGGAAGCGTCCGGACAACAGATTACACCCTGTCCGACTGGCGGGATGAAAACTCCAAAGGTGATGTGACCTATGAGGCAAAAGGGTCAGACCGCACGTTTGCACTGTTTGCACAGGATGAAATCGTACTTCTCGAAAATCTCACCGCCTATATCGGTTTCCGCCAGGACTGGTGGGAAACGTACGATGGCTATGCAAATCAGGTTGGCACCGCAGGATATCCCAAGACATTCGATTCCCGCAGCGCCACCGCCTTCAGCCCGAAAGGCGCTCTGGTGTACAAACCGCTTGACCGGACAACCGTGAAGGTCTCCGGCGGACAGGCGTTCAGGACTCCGACGGCCTATGAACTGTATCGCACCTGGACCACCGGCAGCGGTGTTACCTATAACAGCAATCCGGATTTGAAACCGGAGACCAACACGTCATGGGATGCAGGCATTTCCCAGGGGCTATGGAATGGCGCCGGCATAAAAGGGACCTATTTTGAAAACTACATCCGCGATATGGTTTACAGCACATCCGTATCCGCGACAGCAAAAAGACAGATCAATGCCGGAAAAGCTGAAAGCAAGGGGGTGGAGATAGAAGTTGAACAACGGTTCGGCAAGCTCGCCAGTGTTTACGCCAATTACACCTATACCGATGCAAAAATAACGGAAAACATCGCGGTGCCTGCATCGGTGGGCAAGCGAATGTCCACGGTGCCGGAACATATGTATAACGTCGGCGCGGATGTCGAGTATGGGCAGTTCGGCGCGGCATTTACCGGGCGCTATGTCGGAAAGCGCTATGGCAATGATACGAACAGCGACACGACTCGGAATGTTCAGGGCGCATACGATCCGTATTTTACCGCCGACATCAAAATACGCTACCAGCTCACCTCCTGGGCAACGGCAACATTTTCCGTCAACAACCTCTTTGATGAGCAGTATTTTTCCTACTCCAAAGCGCCGGGGCGTTCATGGTACAGCGGCGTAACCTTCAAGTTCTAAACGATTTCAGGGTTATCTGGCCAATATTGGCTTCACTGGTGATGCACGTTATCTGTCTGTCGCTGATAGCCATGCCGCATGTGCCGAAAGTGCCGGAGTTTCTTACGGTAGAGTTGAAATCAATGCCACAGCTTTCGACACCGGCGTCGGCTTCAAAAACTGCTTCCGCACAAAATGCTGCCGCTGTTGCATCTAAGATAGATCAACCTCAGCCAATTGCAAAAAGTGTTGAGATGCAGGAACCGGTCAAACAGGTGAACGCCATTGTTACTGAAGCCAAGATCACAAGGCCTTTACATGCATCGGAACCGGTTCAAACAGCAGCAACCGCACAGCCTGTCAGTGCGCCTGTCGCAAAAAGCGTAGCTGCTTCCGCCAAAACCGAGCCAACAGTACCAATCGGTCCTGTTGAAGTAACCTTCGGCGCGTCGGATGGGCCTTCATTTCTTACTGAATTCCGTCCGGTCTATCCACGTATGGCCAGAAAGCTTGGCAAGCAAGGAACCGTGCTGCTGCGCATTGACCTGGATGAAAGAGGTGCTCTTACCTCGGCGGAAGTCGTGAAAAAGGCCGGGAACGGCCTAGACGAGGCTGCGCTGAATGCTGTCAAGGCGTCACGGTTCAGGCCAGCCAAGCAACATGGGATTCCGGTAGGCTGCAAGGTTTTGCTCCCCATTACGTTCAAGCTGGAAGGTTGATACGCGTAGATTGGAGTTAAGGGGGGATACATGGTTACAGGATTCAGACATAATGTACTGTTTTTGATAGTTCTTGTCATGGTTTCAACGGTCGGGTTGCCGATGGCGTATGGCGAAGTAAAAACACCGCAGCGGATTATCTCTCTGGCCCCAGCTGTGACCGAGATTCTTTTTTCGGCAGGACTGGAAAATCGGGTGGTGGGTGTGACAAATATCTGTGACCGCCCCGCCGCCGCACGCAAAAAGGCGCGAGTCGGGGCGATGGCAAACCCGTCGCTTGAAGCGATAGTAGCGCTGAAGCCTGACTTGGTCTTTCTGGCCAACAAGGAAAACCCGAAGGAGCTGGCCGGACGCCTAGCTGGGCTCGGCATCAGAACCCACGTATTCAAGACGACCAGCCTGGATGAACTTCCGGCGGAACTTCGCGCGGTCGGCAGGATTACCGGGACAGAGTCGGCACTTGGCCTGTTGGCCGCCAAAATTGAAGCATCCATACGGAATGCCGGGCTGCGACTTCAGCATAACGGGGCTTTGGTAAACAGGAAAGTTCTGTTTGTTGAACTAAACCGCTGCGCGGCAACTTAAAAGCAAACCAAAGTCATCAAAGTTGAGGCATCTCCCCGGAGGTGCCTTTTCTGTCTCTTCAATCTGCATGCCCTTTCACATACTCTCTTTATGGCCTCTGGCCCAAACCCATGAAGAGGAGAAAGATCATGTCCGAGCTGAGACGAAGGATGTATGAAGATTTGCAACTTGCCGGGTACGCACTGAAGACCCAGAATAGTTACGTTGACGCAGTGCAGAGATTGGCCAGGTACTACAACAGTTCCCCCGCTTTATTAGCCGAGGAAGAGGTTCGGAACTTCTTTCTTCACCTGATCAATGATCGCAAGTTGGCAAAAAGCACCATCACCATCTACCTGTGCGGCATCAAGTTCTTCTATGAAACAACCCTCAAACGAAGATGGAACATCTTTGATCTGGTTCGACCACGGCATGTAAAAAAGCTGCCGGTAGTGTTGTCGGTCAATGAAGTTCGCACCCTTATTGCGTCGATCCGCAAACCGGTGGTGCAGATGGCTTTAACGACCATCTACTCCTGCGGCTTGCGAGTGTCCGAAGCGGCCCGTCTCAGAGTAGAAGATATCGATGGTGATCGGCGTCTGCTCTGGGTGCGTGACAGCAAAGGCGGTAAGGACCGCAGCATACCGCTTTCCGAACCAACTCTGACGCAGCTACGGAAATTCTGGCGTAAGACCAGGACAAAGGATTGGCTCTTTCCGGGACGGGACGGAGAGCATATCAACATCGCCGCGGTGCAGCATGCTTTCAAAGCTGCTCTCCTTGAGAGTGGTATCAACAAGAAGGCGTCCGTTCATTCCCTGCGACACTCCTTTGCAACTCATCTCCTTGAATGTGGAGTCGATATCCGCATCATCCAAAGGATCCTGGGGCATGGGAGCATCACAACCACCTGCATCTACACTCACCTGACCGACAAGATCACTGACCACCTGAGCAAAACCCTCAACCATCTGATGGCCGACCTATTGTCATGATCGAGCTTGCCGATATTGTCGCCAAATACGGCGGAGATTACTTGAATGCATTCGGCGGGCGAATGCTGCCAAGCCACAAACGGGCGCTTGCCGACATAGCCGCCTGCCGCACCGAAACCATGGGTGGGCACCTTGCCGAATGCGAAGTGTGCGGCCACCAGCATTACTCGTATCATTCCTGTAAGAACAGAAACTGTCCCAAATGCCACACCAGCGACACAAAGCGTTGGTTGGAAAAACGGGAAGCAGAACTGCTTCCCGTCCGCTACTTCCACGTTGTCCTCACTCTTCCCCAAGAATTACGAGACATCGTGCGCAGTAATCAGAATAAACTGTACTCCGTCCTTATTCAAGCGGCAGCTGAAATGCTTATGAAACTTGCCAGCGATCCGAAGCATGTCGGCGGAAAACTGTCCATACTTTCTGTACTACATACCTGGACCCGTGCCATGGAGTTTCATCCTCACGTCCATATGCTGGTCCCTGCCGGTGGTCTGGATGCTGATGGTAACTGGCACACTACGAGAAAAAAGTGGCTCGTTCCGGTAAGGGCACTATCGCAACTCTTCCGGGCAAGGTTTATGAAGCTTGCTAAAAAGTCACTGCCTGAAGTGACCTTTCCCCAAAAAGTCTGGAGCAAGGATTGGGTGGTGTACTGCAAGCCACCGCTTACCAACTCGAAGAAGGTACTTCGCTATCTCGGTCGTTACGTCCATCGCATTGCCATTGCCAACAGCCGAATCGAGTCAATGGATAACGGCAACGTGACCTTCCGCTATCAGGAAAGCGCCACGGGTAAGCTGAAACGCATGACACTGACTTCCAGTGAATTTCTCCGCCGTTATCTGCAGCACGTCTTGCCGCAGGGATTCCACAAGGTACGCTACTATGGTCTGCTCAGCCCGGCCAATCGCTTAACCTTGAAAAGGGTGCAGTTGCTCCTCGCCGAGAAAAACAATAAGAAGATAGTGGATCACAGTGAAGCTGAGTCAACAGATGGAATCGTCAAACATCTATGCCCATGCTGTTCGGAAGGAATTATGGTGGTGATCTACTCTTTGCCGAGAAGATCACGCAGTCCACCGAATGCAACACTAAGTCAGGTCGCAAAAACATATTAACAACGGAGCCTGCACACCAGGTGCTGCACTATCGGTGCGCCCGCTGACACTGGAAATGGCGTTAGTAGGCCGGTGTCGTTATCAAATAATCAGTCAAAAAACTTTCAAAGAGCAGCGGAAACCCAAAAACAATCCTCGAAGTTATCCAGCGAAGACAGCAGTACTCCGAAGAAAAAGCCCAAAAATCGTATAAATCCCCAAATAGCAGCAGAGCCGGAGCGGTTCAGTTCAACAAAAGTTTATGCGACGGCTTCGCGCCGCATAAACTCATAAATCGTTG
>CAIYDX010000138.1 GCA_903925005.1 uncultured Geobacteraceae bacterium | reverse complement strand
AGTAGGCAAGGTCGGCGTCGCGATCGATTCGCTGGCCGACATGGAGATCCTCTTCGACGGCATCCCGCTCGACAAGGTCTCCACGTCGATGACGATCAACTCCACCGCCGCGATCCTGCTCTGCATGTACATCGCCGTGGCAGAAAAGCAGGGGGTCTCAGCCGACAAGATCTCCGGCACTATTCAGAACGACATCCTGAAAGAGTACATGGCCCGAGGGACCTACATCTATCCGCCGCAGGAATCGATGCGGATCATCACCGACATCTTCGCCTACTGCAAAGACAATGTCCCGAAGTGGAACACGATTTCGATCTCCGGCTACCACATCCGCGAAGCCGGTTCGAGCGCGGTGCAGGAGGTCGCCTTCACGCTGGCCGACGGCATCGCCTATGTCGATGCCGCCATCAAGGCCGGCCTGGAAGTGGATGAATTCGCTCCGCGCCTCGCCTTCTTCTTCAACGCCCATAACAACCTGTTTGAAGAGGTCGCCAAGTTCCGGGCCGCTCGTCGCATCTGGGGCAAGATCATGAAAGAGCGCTTTGGCGCCAAAGACCCGAAATCACAAATGCTCCGTTTTCATACCCAGACAGCCGGCTGCACGTTGACCGCCCAGCAACCTGACAACAACATCATGCGTGTCACGATTCAGGCGCTGTCGGCAGTACTGGGAGGCACCCAGTCGCTGCACACCAACTCCCGTGACGAGGCGCTGGCGCTACCGACGGAAGAGTCGGTCCGGATCGCCCTGCGCACCCAGCAGGTCATCGCCTATGAATCGGGCGCCGCCGACAGCATCGATCCGCTGGCCGGTTCGTTCCTGGTAGAATCGCTGACCGATCAGATCGAAAAGGCGGCTCTTGAATACATCGACAAGATCGACAAGCTGGGGGGCGCTGTGGAAGCCATTTCGCGCGGTTTTCAGCAAAAAGAGATCCAGGATTCCGCCTACGCCTACCAGAAATCGATCGAGAAGGACGAGCTGATCATCGTCGGCGTCAACAAGTTCACCGTTCAGGAACCGCCTCCGACCGGCCTGCTGAAGGTCAAGGAAGCGGTCGAGATTTCCCAGAAGGAGTCTCTGGCTGCGATGAAAGGGGGCCGGGACAATGCTGCGGTAACAGCAGCACTGGCGCAGCTGACAACAGCCGCCAAAAGCACTGACAACCTGATGCCGCACATCCTGGCCGCGGTCAAGACCTATGCGACACTTGGCGAAATCGCCGATGTCTTCAGAGGAGTGTTTGGAAAACATACCGAGACGGTAGTTCTTTAAATTATTTAGAAAGGTTTTTATATATGCTCACAAAAATAGACCACATTGGGATCGCTGTTAAATCACTCGACGAAACTATCCCATTCTACCGCGACAACCTCGGTATGGCTTTTGCCGGAATCGAAGAGGTTGCCGAACAGAAGGTTCGGGTTGCCATGCTGCAGGTTGGTGAATCCAAGATCGAACTATTGGAACCGACGTGTGAAGAGAGCCCGGTTGCCAAATTTATCGAAAAAAACGGCGTCGGCATTCATCATATTGCCTATGAAGTTGCCGATATCGAAGCGGAAATTGCCAAGCTGCTTGCCGGCGGCGTCCGTATGATCGATGAAAAACCGCGCAACGGCGCGCATGGCACACGCATAGCCTTTATTCACCCGAAAAGCAGTAACGGTGTGCTGACGGAACTGTGCCAGGCAGGACATTGAGAGGCAGTGATAATCGGTTGATATGTCGATTCGAATTATAAATGAAACCTGGCGGGAGCGATCCCGCCTTTTTTTGTGGTCTTTTCTTTGACGATTACGGAGAGCTGTGCTACATTCTCGCGACGCGAAATCTGGAGGCGTAATTCCGGAACTGTTTTCTAGAATGCCCACTGAAAAGAGCATAATTCCTTGAATCCAAAATCGAAAATTATTTGTGTCGCAAATCAGAAGGGGGGGGTCGGCAAGACGACCACGGCTGTCAATCTTGCCGCATGTTTGGCTGCTGCGGAGCGCCCGACCTTGCTGGTCGATATTGACCCCCAGGGAAATGCGACCAGTGGCGTCGGTATTGACAAGGCGTCACTGAAGCATACTGTCTACGATGCCCTGATTAACGAGGCCGAGCCGCAGGGGTTGATTGTAGATACGGGGCACCCGTTTTTGCATATAATGCCATCAAACTCTGACCTTGCCGGCGCTGAACTGGAACTGGCCACCGAAATCGGCCGGGAACATAAACTGAAGTTTGTCCTGGCCTCACTGGCAGATAAATACCGCTACATTATTATCGATTGCCCCCCATCGCTCAGTCTTCTGACCATTAACGCGATGACCGCGGCCGATTCGGTACTTATTCCGCTTCAATGCGAATTTTACGCGATGGAGGGTTTCTCACAAATACTGCATACCATCAAGCTGATACAGAAAATGGTTAATCCGCAGTTGACGGTCGAAGGGATTTTGCTGACCATGTACGATGCGCGCGGCAATCTCAGCAAGGATGTGGCGGAAGAGATCCGGACGCATTTTTCCGGTCAGGTGTTTGAATCTGTAATCCCCCGTAACGTGCGGCTGGCGGAAGCGCCGAGCCACGGCAAGCCGATCATCTATTACGACATCACTTCGCGTGGCGCAGCCAGCTATCTTCAGCTGGCACGTGAAATCATCCAGAGGGAGAAGATACATGGCTAGAATTGGCGGCCTTGGCAAAGGGATGGCTGCGCTGTTGCAGGTAACAGAAACGGTTGATGAATCTAAAAACTATTTTATCTGTCCAATTGAAAAGATTAGTCCGAATCGTAATCAGCCCCGCAAACATTTTTCGCCTGAAAAGCTGGAGGAGTTGGCAGCCTCAATTCGCGAACAGGGGATTATTCAACCGCTGGTAGTCACCAAAAAAGATGACCATTACGAAATTATTGCCGGTGAACGCCGCTGGCGTGCGGCTCAAAAAGCAGGGCTGCACGAAATTCCGGTGGTCATCCGCGAGGCCACGCCGGATGCCGTTATGGAGCTGGCGCTGATCGAGAATATTCAGCGACAGGATCTTAATGCGATTGAAGAGGCGCAGGCCTACCGATCACTGGTTGAACATTTCAGTATCTCTCAGGAAGATGTGGCCCGCAGGGTCGGCAAGAACCGTACGACGGTTACTAACGCGCTGCGGCTGCTTAAACTGCCGGAAGAGATACAGAGGGATATCGTTGAGGAACGGCTTAGTATGGGGCATGCACGCGCCCTGCTATCGCTTGAGAACGGTGAACTGGTTGAAAAGGCGCGCCACGAGATACTGCATCGTCAATTAAGCGTTCGTGCCACGGAAGATCTTGTACGCAGATTGAAAATCAATCCGCATCCAGCCCCGGCGAGACGTTTGCAACAGCCTGACCTGCTTATGTCGTCGCTGGAAGAACAGCTGCAGAAACGCTTCCAGTCACGGGTTGCGATCCGCAAAGTAGGAGCCCGGGGGGGGAAGCTGGAAATCCATTTCAGCGATTCCGACGAGCTTACCCGCATAATTGATCTGCTTGATATTTAAAGCTACCGAAAATAAAATGTAAACATTTGTGCAAATGTCTTGACAGTAGTTCAAGATATATGATAGCTAACCTCTGTTTTACGCCCGTATCTGGGATACAGTATACAACTCAGGATGCCTGCAAGGGGTAGGTCGTGATTGAATTAAATTTGTCGTTCGTAATCCAGCTGATCAATTTCGGCATTCTCGTTCTCGTTCTCAACATCTTCCTGTACAAGCCGATCCGCAAGGTGCTGGCCGACCGCCGGCAGGTGATCGATTCGGCCAGAGAGAAGACCGCGTCTGTCGATGAGGAAGTGCAGGGGAAAATGGCCCAGTACGAAGCCCGTCTGCATGCTGCCAAGGCGGAGGCCGGTACACGTCGCGCCGAAGCGCTGAAGCTTGCTCAGGCTGAGGAAACCGCCGTTCTTGAAAAAGCCCGCAAACAGGCTTCCGAGTCATTGGCTTCGATTCGGGAAAAAGTTGCCAAAGAGGCCGGTGAAGCGCGGGAGCTGCTGAAAAAGCAGGCCGAAATTCTGTCCGGTGATATCTGCGAGAAAATTCTCGGGAGGAACCTGTAGTTATGCATATGGTATCCGATCGCACCAAAAAAATAATTTTGACTCTGGCATATATCTCGGCAATCGTTCTGGTGGCTTCTGCCGGTTTCGCGTCCGAAGGTGGCGAAGGCGCGCACCATGCCGACCACGCCGCGGGTCAGATGAAGGATTTTGGCTGGCGAGTTCTTAATTTTGCCGTTCTGGCTGCAATAATCGTCTGGGCGCTCAAAAAAGCTGACGTCAAGGGATCGCTGGCAGCCCGTCAGGCCGAGATCGAGAAGAGTCTGAAAGATGCCGAAGCTGCTCGTGATGCCGCCGAGGTGAAACTGTGCGAATATGGTGTCAAGCTTGATCAGGCTTCAAAAGAAATTGATGAGCTTCATGCTGCGATAGTTCGCGAAGGTGAGCAGGAAAAGAACCGAATTATTGCCGAAGCCAACAGCGCTGCTGAAAAAATAGTTGCCCAGGCCGCATTGTCTGCCGAACAGGAGACGGTGAAAGCCCGCAATGAACTTCGCGCCGAAGCTGCCCGGCTGGCAGTGGAGATTGCTACCGGCAAACTGACCGGTGCAATTCAGAAGAACGACCATGACCGATTTGTCGGCGAATATCTTGACAAGGTGGTACAGATCCAGTGATCAATAACGCGCTTGCGAAACGATATGCCAAGGCACTTGTGCAGCTTGGCTCGGAGGGTGGCCTGATCGACAGCTTCCGTGATGAGTTGTCCAAAGTAGACACTCTTTTTAGAGTAAACAGCGATCTGCGCGCCGCTTTTGCCGATCCTGCTCTTACTCTGGTGCAGAAAAAATCTATCATGTCGGAGTTGGTGAGCAAGACAGCCTGTTCCGAGTTGGTCGGCAATTTTTTGCTGCTGCTGGTGGATAAAAACCGCGTCGCTTTCCTGGGGCAGATTGTCCAGACTTATGAAAAACTGGCCGATGAATTCTCGGGTGTGATTCGTCCGCTTATCACAACCGCCTTTCCACTCGATGACAGTCAGGTGACTGCGATTCAGAGTGCCCTTGAAAAAAAGAGCGGCAAGAAGGTCGTGCCGCAGATGGTTGTCGATGCGTCCCTGCTGGGCGGAGTAATAACCCAGATAGGCGATATTGCCTATGACAACAGTGTCAAGACTCAGCTTAAACGGATTAAAGATATATTACAGAAGGGGTAGGAGCATCCATGGAAATCAGAGCCGAAGAGATCAGCGAGATTATCAAAAAACAGATCAAAGAGTATGGCAAAGAGGTTGAAGTGTCCGAAACTGGCACGATCATCTCCATCGGTGACGGTATTGCCCGTATTCATGGCCTGGCTGGCGCCATGGCCGGTGAGTTGCTGGAGTTTCCCGGCGGCGTTACCGGGATGGTTCTCAACCTTGAAGAAGATAACGTCGGCGCCGCCATTCTCGGGGAATTTTCCGAGATCAAGGAAGGCGATACCGTAAAGCGTACCGGCCGTATTACCGAGGTTCCGGTAGGCGATGCGTTGATCGGTCGCGTTGTCAACGCTATCGGCCAGCCGATCGACGGCAAAGGCGCCATCAACACCAGCAGCTTCAGCAAGGTGGAGATCAAAGCCCCCGGCATCGTTGCTCGTAAATCGGTACATCAGCCGATGGCAACAGGCCTCAAGGCGATCGACTCCATGGTTCCAATCGGTCGTGGACAACGCGAGCTGATCATCGGCGATCGCCAGACCGGTAAGACCGCTGTCGCCATTGATACGATCATCAACCAGAAGGGGGGCGATGTCGTCTGTATTTATGTCGCCATCGGCCAGAAACGTTCCACGGTTGCCCAGGTTGTTTCCAAGCTGACTGAGCATGGCGCGATGGATTACACCATCGTCGTTGCCGCAACCGCTTCCGAGTCGGCTCCTTTGCAGTTCATAGCGCCGTACACCGGTGTTACGATGGGCGAATTCTTCCGCGATAGTGGCAAGCATGCCCTGATTATCTATGACGATCTTTCCAAACAGGCTGTTGCCTATCGCCAGCTTTCCCTTCTTCTCCGTCGTCCGCCAGGACGTGAAGCTTATCCTGGCGATGTTTTCTATCTCCACAGCCGTCTGCTGGAACGCGCCTGCAAACTTTCCGATGCCTGCGGCGCCGGATCACTTACCGCGCTGCCGATTATCGAGACTCAGGCCGGTGACGTATCCGCCTACATCCCGACTAACGTTATCTCCATCACCGACGGCCAGATTTATCTTGAATCCGACCTGTTCTTCTCGGGTGTTCGTCCGGCCATCAACGTCGGCCTTTCGGTTTCCCGAGTCGGCGGTTCCGCTCAGACAAAATCGATGAAGCAGGTTGCCGGTACACTGCGTCTTGACTTGGCCCAGTATCGTGAAATGGCGGCTTTTGCACAGTTCGGTTCCGATCTGGACAGGGCTACCCAAATGCAGCTGGAGCGCGGTGTTCGTCTGGTTGAAATTCTCAAACAGCCGCAGTATCGCCCGATCCCCAACGAAAAGCAGGTTCTGGTGATTTTTGCCGCCAACAACGGCTTCCTCGATGATTACCCGGTATCGGCACTCAGAAAGTATGAAACCGAGCTGTACTCATTCTTTGATAACCGTCAGGCCGAATTGCTTGCAGAACTTCGCGACAAGAAAGCCATCGATGACGGTATGAAGGGCAGAATTATTGCCGCTCTGGGGCAGTTGAAGAAGGAATTTACCGCGTAAACAAGGACGGTTTGAGATATGGCAAGCCTTAAAAGCATTAAAAAACGGATCGTATCCGTAAAAAATACTCGCCAGATCACCAAAGCCATGAAAATGGTTTCGGCTGCCAAGTTGCGCCGT
>CAIYDX010000137.1 GCA_903925005.1 uncultured Geobacteraceae bacterium | reverse complement strand
GGATGCTACGCCCTTGCGCGCGGTGTTTTGCAGAAACCCGCAAGTGAAGCCCAAAGTTCCACGGAAAATGTCGTGGCCGTTGTACAGAAGGCGTAAAAAAGATTGCTCTACAAGGGCAAACTGTGCGGTCTTAGTCGTGTGAACGGGCCTCTTTCAGCTCCATCGTTTCGCTGTTGCCCAGACCGCCAGATAAGGTGGCTAGGACACTACCGCTACATCTTCCCAAGAGCTGGCTTTACAAAGAAACACTCATATTCCCCAGCGCATCAAAGGCTTCCGGCAAACTCGCACACCACCACCGAAGGGGCCATATTCAGAATTCGCCAACATGGATAGACCATTTTTTATTTAACCGCACCAAGCAAACTGCTGACCAATGCAATCTGGTGCATATCTGTCAACTTCGTCGACAGAAATTCAACATCCCTGACAAATCCACCATAGACATCCAAAGTCACAATATGTTTTGTCGGTTCATAATCAATCATGGTTTCTACTCTTGTGCCATTAACCAGATGGAATTCAATGGGAAATTCAGAGCCAACGCCATTGGTACCCTGATTTATGAAGGAGAAAGTCGAGGAGCCGAAGTTAAAGACGGCATTAATTTGATCTCGATCAAGCTTGTTTTTAACTCCATTCCTCCATATGGCACAGTCTTTGACACCTCCGCCACCATGTAACACTAAACTTCCAGTGAGATACAAGTCCCTGTCCTCTATCTGCCTAAACTGAAAATACGCAGTTATAAATAACAGTCCGACAAATATAAAGGCCCCTACCGCTTTTTTAACCCTTGCATTCTGATATTTCTGAAGTATTTGCATGATTCGTTTAATGGCCGCCACTCATTGGGAGCTTACTAAAAATTTATGACATCAAACCACAATTGGACATCCGTGAACTTTTGGTATCCAATACTCTCCAAATAATGCGCTGCTGAATATGCCGGGGCTAAATTTCTGTAATGAAATGCTCCAGAAGGAAAAGTGAACGAATCCTTTTGAATAATCAATCCAATAAAAATTCCACCGCCATTACAACTGCAAGTTAGGAAACCATTGAGGCCGAAATGAGCCCCAAACAAGGCGTAAAACAAATCTCCATGCCAGAACCGTGCAGAAAAAGCTTCTTTTGATGGATCATCATTAAATGCCTCCTTCAATTGACCGTAATAAGGGCATTTGGTTCTTAAGTATTTTCTAATTTCAGTTTGAAATTCTGGGTCAGACCGTATCTCCAAGGCTCCAACAATTGACGGCCCTCGGTCCCATGTATACTCTGCAGGCCCTTTTTTATCCAAAAACCACTGCAGCAAAGGCGGTGCCAGAATGTAACCTTGAGCAGTCCAGTCTGATATTTCTGAGGTCAACTCTGCCCTTGCCGTTGCCTCGGTCCAGAAGTACGTAATTAGCCCTAAGTTATCAACTCTCGAAATCGGATTATTGCGAACAAATCCATAAAGGTTGTCGCCTCCATCTTCTTCCATGGGGTCCCTGTTTAGCCAATCCCCGGTCGAGGCCTTGTAATACCGATAGCCGTAGTAAAGCAGATCGGATTCATCGTCGCAGTACTCCGTCGAAAACCGGATGGGGTTCACCTTGGCCATCGGCCCGGTGGCGCGGATGATTTCACCGAAGGGGCCTAAGGTGGTAGTCCGTGACTTTGCCGGAAACAATCTGTTTACTGGCCTATTGGCCCGTTTTGCTGAACAGCCGATTTTTCGGAAAGCATCTTGGTTACGACCTGGCCGGTAACAGACGGGAAGCCCTGGCCGCCAGTAATGGCGGTCGGGGCAACAGCTCATTGAAAATGCTGACAGGGACCCGTTCACAAAGCCGATTTTGCTCCCTTTGCCGCCGGGAAACAACCCGTTTTTCCATGCTTTTTAGCGTGGAAGAAAGCTGGCATGTGCATTTTTCCAAATCGGCAATGGTCAGCTGCAAATATTGTTCGGTGTTGGCCCGCCTCATGGCCAGCCAGCGGTCTGGGCCAAGGTTTTCGAGCCAACAAGCCCATCTCTGAAACCCATCGCGCAAAATGCGCAATCATCCGTCTAGCGAATATGTTTGGACGATAAGAGTGCATTCCGGCATTTTCCCTTTTCGTTCCCAGTCCACAGCTTGACACGGACAGCGCTACGAGTAGGCAAGGAATTTGGTTATTTTATTTGATAATTGCGAACTTTGGTAGACGTTCGCAGTAAATACGTTACTACAGCTTAAATGCTAGTTCGAAACATGGGGGCTATAGTCAACGCTTCAAGACTTCGATTGTGTCTTGCTGCCTTTAAGGCGCAAGCAGGCGTGATAAAGTTTGTAAACAATGATCACTTGCATCATTATGTACCCACCAATAACAATTGCTACGAGGACTGGCACCTTGTGAAAAAGAGCCAACGCATAGCTCACCGTTCCAGCCTCTCTAAAACTCTTGATTAGAGCGTTTGCTGTTCCACAATAGGCGATGCTAGTTACAATGGAAGCAATAATGACAACATACCATTTGCGCGCTGTGGGCATTAGCGCGAATACACATGCCCATAAGCATGGACCAAGCGCGGTATATGAACCGCTAGAATGAGAATATATCGGTGATAAGAATAAATACCCAAATGCGTCACTGCCAGAACCGTCGCCAGCTAAACTCATGCCTAAGAAGCCAAGATAATAGGTGGCTTCATAAGCAGCGATTGCAGAACAGATTGATTTTAATAGTGTTCTCACGTCCACATTGTCTAATTGCAAAAATGTCAGTAAAAGATTGTAGTATCAAAAAGGATTTCTATATTGTGGACTCTCTCCGAAGCGACGCTGAATAAGGGATCGGAAATTATCTGCCCTTATATGGTCGTTCGGATTGTGATACGCAAATGCTTCTTCCATGTCGCTTTCAACTGTTGCACGCGTAGGGCCATTACAGCAAGACTTTACGGGAATGAGGTCGTATATTGACATGGCGGCCTCGACCGCCTTTGGAACATCGTTGTATGGATTATCAGGTGCATGTCCGCCTTCTGCCGCATCCACGTGACCGACAAAATTCGCGGCATATCCGCGTGCCGATCCTGTTCTGTAATTAATGGCTTTAGAGCACCATGCCGTAAATCCTTCATGAGCCCATGAATCGGCGTAAGAATGAAGCCTGGCACCGGCGAAATTTAGATCACCATCAAGAAATCCGAGAATAGCCAATCCCCTAAATATCGGGGGGTTTCTATGGGTCGGGGTGTTTGGTGTAGATCCGTAGAAATGGAAGGCTTCTAATGTTTGTGCAGCGGTTTCGGATCCAAGGGTTGTTTCTAGCCCTAAGATTATTGGGTCTGTTGCGGGATCATCATCGACGGCTTGAGATGATGTCGCCACAGTGTTGGCATCTGTTGAAGAATAGCACTTTGCACGCACCAGATAGTAAACGGCATAATAATGAAAGTCAATCGCGTAATCACCTAGAAAATCAACTTTATTGATGGCATCGTTTTCTGAAAAACAAAATAGATTTTGGCTTAGTGCTTCTCCCGCAGGATCCCTAGCCAACCATGTGCCGGTTGACGGTTTGCAATAGCGGTAGCCATAGTAAAGCAAATCGCTCTCATCATCATCGAATTTTGTAGAAAACCGAATGGGATTGGCCTTCGCCATCGGTCCGGTGGCGCGGATGACTTCACCGAAGGGGCCATATTCATAGTTGGCGGCGGCTGTTCCGTCGGCGCTGCTCACCAGCGTGGCGAGGTTGCCGTTGCCGTCAAAAGCAGCGAAGCAATTTGTGACGCTGGCGCCGTAGTAGCTGACTTCGAGCAATCCGCCAACTCCGCCAGCACCTTGAATCGAACCAGACAAATCTATACCCCAAACATACGTCCGAATTGGCGTGTTGTTGGGTTGCAATTCAGCCACAAGATTCCATCCGTCATACAGGAAATTATTGGTTGTCACTGTCATACTATTAGCCCCTATCTTCTGAATCCGCCGACCTTTGGCATCATACGCAAACGCGAGTTGATACTGCGGTCCGACGCTCGTGTTGGCAGCCATACCAATCAGCCGATTTTCAGCATCCCAAGTGTAGGCCCAGCGGCCGTCATTGGTGAGATTACCATCGGCATCATAGGCAAAATGTTCAGGAGTTTGGGGCATAAATAAGCTGCCGGTGTTGGTGGTACCGCCACTCCCAACGATCGCAGTCAACCATGCCGGCGCCACGGCGTTGTTAGTTTGCACGGTCCCCCGGAAATATTCCCATTTGTGCCATGCAGACTGGCCGTTGACCGTCACGGAATTGGTAGCCAACACCACGCCAATAATGTCGTTGGTACCCGGATAGTCGCGGTTGGTGATTTGATTCAAATTGTTGGCCCAATAATTGGCCAACCGCTGGTTGCCGCCGG
>CAIYDX010000136.1 GCA_903925005.1 uncultured Geobacteraceae bacterium | reverse complement strand
TTCGCGAAAACTCACCGCCCAAATTAATTTAAAAAACCGGCCTTCCAACCGAGTCCAAATAATCCGACAAACTACGGACTCTTGTCAATCTATTCTGAAAATCAAACCCCCCATCAAGTCAAAATAATCCGGGAACTAACAGGTGGCAACAAAACCGGGAACGCCTGTGCTTTAATCACGAAGGGGCATTGTGTTACATCGCCGTTCTTGCTTTCGCAATTTCTCCTGAGACCAATCTTGACTTGATCGGTCGTCTGCTGTGCGACAGGAATTTACTGGAGTTTGAGCTCTCTTACGAGCTAGGTACATTGATCCGAACCGCTTTCGTTTACCTAGATAGCCATACGCAAGATGAAGTGATGGCAACAGTACAAAACGTGTGGGAGGAACCAGCACCTGATGAGGGTAATCGTCTTTGGATATTGAAGCAGAGAGCCCAATATATATCTGCTATCCCATGTCATCTGCGCTCACTCGAACTACAGACGATATTAGACACTTACGAAATGTCATGTGGAACGTTGATTCGGCAGCCGACCATCCGCAGTCGAGGTGGCATAGTTGCCGCGCCATTTTCATTTGATGTGTTTCTGAATAGTAGCGATGCTGGCGTGATTCGTTTGCTGGCACACTACGCAGGATATAAAAGAAACTTTGATGATTTTTTAGTTGGCGGTGAGGGGCAAGTTGGTGGGCAACTGCACGAGGCTGCATCACGTCACCCATCACGGTTCCTGAGGTTGCTGACCTCAAATTGGGCCAATATTTCAACAAAGTTTTGCGACGACATTATGGGAGGCATTGCCAACTATCTGGCACATCGCTATGGCAACTTACAAGCTAACGGTAATTGGTTGCCGATTGAAGAACCTGATGCATCCGACTTGGCGATTCAAATCCTCGACGAACTGGAGAGGCATCCCACCCACTGGCTTCGTAATCGCTCCGCTGCAAAAGCTTTGGAAGCCTGCGCAAGTGTCATTCAGGATGCTCAAAATGCAGCACGGCTGGTGTTCTTGGCAATAGGCTTTGGAGGTCATAATGAGGAGAGCAATATTCGAGGTGATTCAGTCGATTTGATTACCACTGGTATCAATATGATGATTGGAAATGTTGCTGAAGCCTTGATGATTTTGGCCAATCACTTACAAGAGCTCGGCATTGCATTCCCCGAATTGTTGTCACCCACACTACGTCGATTTTCCTGCAGCGAAAATGCTGCAATCCGAGCCCTTATTCTTAGACATTTACCATACCTCCAACACAAGAATCCAGAGTTGGGTTGGAAATTATTTGACCTTGCCACGAAGGACGCTGCGGGCCTTTGGAAAACCGCCGAGAGTTGCCTGTATTACGCCTATTACAATCATTTTAAAAAGGTTTCGCCCTTGCTTGAGCGCATCCGCCGTGAGGGAAGCGATATAGAGATGAAATCATGGGGGCGCATTTCAGCTTTATCTGCACTAACCGAGCATATAGATTTGGCCAATTTGCTTGATGAATTGAACACTCTGAATATAAGCGAAGCATGGCAAGGGGCAGCAAGTGTGTGGTCTCACACTGGCAATATCAGGCAACATCGCAGACAATGTCTTGTGGGGATTGAGGCAGGGCTAAATAGCCCTCACGCACTGGCTGTCGCACGAAGAGTTGAAGATATATTTCGGGATGACACGCCGCCTATCTCCATCCCTATGGAACTAATATCTCTTTTCTTTAGAGTGTTCGAAAATGAAAGCAATGACAAACATCACAGTTTTTTTGGGCTTCACGAATGGCTCAATGCTACTTCTCAGCGCGATCCAGAGGCTGCCTTAGCGGCAGCCGAAATTTACCTAGCATATGCCAGTCGTACCAAGCCCTACTTTTACGACCATGAAAATCAACTTGTCCAGCTAGTAACCCGGCTATATGCCGAAGCTGAGGAACGGGAAGACTCCGATCAGGGTGCGATGCTTAAACGTGTAGTTTTGGTACAAGATTTACTATTGTCGTTAGGGTTAACCTCTATAAATGATTGGCTAAAGGCAGCAGAGAGGCAATAACATAGCTCTGATAAGACTGGGTCAAGAAGCTGGGGCTATCCTTGAATTGGATTGTTGAAGACGTGGTCCCGACAATAAAAATGGACGCCGACCGCCCGAAAAACCTGGGCGGGAGGGTCATGGCCGACCACGTTGGCAAGAGGAAGGAATGAGAGACAAATTCAAGTCGTGCACACTTCTCAGGATTACATCAGATCGCGTCCGATTGATCTGCGAAGGCCTCCTCGGAATGGTTCAAATTGACGCATCGACTGTTACCAAGGATTCGGTTGTACCCCTCCAAGGCATCTACATCTGGAGGTTCAAGGCGGATGGCCGTCCTGCATACATTGGGGTTGGTTTGGGCAAGAAAGGCCTACAACAAAGAATCGTAGAACAGCACCTCCGCGCAAGTTACAACAAGAGTGTCTTTCGGAAAGCAATCGAAAAAGAGGCATGTATTGGCCCAAGTCAGGAATCAGTCCGTTTCATCCGGTCACATTTCACTTTGGCAGTCATACCATGTCCCGAAGATTCTCCAGCAATTGTGGACGCCGCAGAGGCATTATTGATAGCCGCAATTAACCCAAGGTACAATAAGACAAAGGACAATAACAGACAATACATCAAACCTGACCGCGCGAAGAACCCATCAGGTATTTGACCACCATAAGGACAAGTCATGGATTTTGAATCGCTAGTTATGTACTACCTTGCGTCGGAAGGATTGTTCCTTTCCCCGCAATTCTTGATAGGCGTTGGACGTAGTGATTGGAGTTGCCCCGACTTTGTCGCGTTGGACTTCACAAAGCAGAAGGTGCTGGTTGTAGAAGTAACTACTGCATATAACGTTTCTAGCCTGATTGAAAAAATTCATAACCGAGATCAGCAGTGGTTTCAGCGACTACGGCCATTGCTGCTTTCTCGTAAAGTTGTTACGACCGAATGGTCCTTTGCCGTTCGAGCGTTTGTTCGTGCAGATCGATTGGAGTACACAAAGGCGGCATTCTCGGATAGTCCTGATATCACGATTACGGACATTGAGAGCATTGCGTTCTCTTGGAAATGGCCGTGGGACGACTGGAAGGACCAACAAGAGAGTTAATAGTCTGAGGGCAGAGAGGTTTCAACTCTCCTTCTAACTCATGAAAACCAATTGTGAAAGGGCAACCCAACGAGGCTTACGACCTGCCAAAATAAACCGGCAGATCAAAGCCATGGCCCGTTGGTCAAAGGATACCATGTCGAGTTCCATTTTTCACATAGGGCCACACGTCCTGACCGTAGAGGATCTTCCTGCCCGAGCAGGCATTCGTTGGGCTGTGGGTAACCCAAATGGTCGAAGAAGCTCAACGTGGCGCCTATGGGGTGACAAGAAGGGCGATGTCTATTTATCAATGCGGAGCCAAGGCGGTCGGATAAAAGCAAGCTTCCATCGTGATCGACGCTGTAGCATTGGATTTACCAAAGAGTACGAACCAACTGCTAAGGAGCGATTTGGCGCAGACTCTAGGCATTGGGAACGATGGAGTCTCCCTGACTCTGAAGTCGTTAGAGTTGCTCAAATCATAATACCTGATACAGAACTGTCTGTGTTTGCCGCAGAGGAAGCAGACCAAATGCGCTGGCTTCAAGAACCTGGCCTCGGAAATGCTGTCATCGTATCAATCTTCATTGCAGAACCTCCAGACAGATTTAGTTGGTCAGGACCTGAAACTGATGGGCAGCTTCTAGGCATCATGCAGACGCCAAGTCGATTCACTTGGGCAGTGCACACAATCCAGACTCTCGATCTTGCAACGTTGAGTCACATAGAAGAAGGTCGAGCCAAGGCTTTGCAAATGCCTTCTGACATGAAGATTCCACGAAATGATCCGGCTCTTCGAGTGGCACTCTGGGGACATGGTGCCACTCTGGCAGATATGTTCTTTATTGAATTGTGCGGTCAAACCAACGGGGTTGGCCCTTGACACGAGACAACATAGAAAGTTAGGCATAAAACCGAGAGTCCAACAAGACAGTTGGACACCGTCAGCCCAAAAAGAATGGGCTTGCGGGTCAACTACCGAGCCGTTGGCCAGAATTTAAGGACGAATTATGGTGAGTAAGAGCAAGAAACGCAACATTGTCGGAGAGATTATTGAAGTCAAAGAACGGCAAAGATATCTTGCTTCGATTTATGATGTACAAGGTAAAGTGAAGGAGTTAATAGAACTTGCGAAAACTGACATTGCCAGTGATACCGAGTTCAATAAATATTTTCCAATTGCACTAGTTGCTTGCCTTGAAGCTGGTTTCAGACTTCTAATAAAAGGCTTGATTGATCATGGCAAGCCATATTCAGATAGAGCAAATAAGATAATTGGAGAGATGAAGTTCGATTACTCCTTTGTGTCCTCTTTTCACGGAACCAAAATTTCTGTGGGTGAACTTGTCTCTCACTTAGTGCCGATTAGCAGTTTTAACCATATAAACAGCCACATGTCAGACCTTCTTGATTTAAATTACGCCGAAAAGTTATGGAAGGTTGAGCGCTTCGGCAAAATTGTCATTGATGATAAAGACCGCGTATATTCCAGCATCAACCGATGCTTCGAATTACGCCACATTTTCTGCCATGAAGTAACAAAGAAAGTAACAATCGAGAAATCAGAAGCCAAGCAGCTAATCACAGACTGCGAATCATTCTTGGAAGCAGCAGATGCCATGCACCTTAACATTCTCTATCCTGGTCCAGGCTTATGCCAGAGAGACATGAATACTCAGGCCGGTGGGGAGTTAAAAGAGGTAGAAAACGAAATTACGGGTGTTATCAACGATATTAAACTGCATGTATCTGGGCAAAGGTTTCGCGAGTTCAAGTCTGCCCACAAGAAATGGGAAATCTATAGAAACGCATATTCGACGTACCTAGCCAATTGCTACAAAGGTGGGTCGGTGTGGCCAACTGTGTTCTGCAACCACGCGACGCATTTTAGTAGGAAGAGACTTGAGGATCTCAAGCAATATTTGATCGAACTTCAAGAGTTCGCAGATATTTGCTAGAGAATCCGGCTTAGAAACTTACAGGCAAAGGACTAATTGATGGACTTCGTCACACAAACATTTATTACCACCGTGGCATCTTCTCTCGGAGCCCTATTAGCTGCAGGAGTTGGCACATACATGGGGCAGAGAAAGTTCCGGCACGAACGATCGTACGACGCTCGGGTGAACTGGCATCGTGAGTTAGCCGAAACTGTGAAGAAACTGCGGAACCGTAGTAAAGCATTGCAGTATTTTCGTGAGAGAGGTTCAGCAGCAGAGGAAGTGTTAGAGGCTGTGAAAAATGTGGGAGAACTTGCCTTCAAATTTCAAGAGCTTGCGGAGCAAGCTTCTCTCTACGCGAAAAAGAGCACCTGCAAGGCAATCGGCCAGATTGTAAGCGATCTAAACAGCCTTACCCCACAATTCGAAAATCCACCACAAAGGAACAGAAACAATGACTCCGAAGAGACACTTGATCCTTTCAAGACGAGCATGCTGGGCCTAAATGTTGTTTATGAGCTTCTAGCACGAGACCTGCGCGAGCTTCTTGGCCTTGAAAAACTCGATGAACACCAAAAACTGGATTTATTTGATAAGAAATGAATATTTACATCGATGAAAGCATTCATGAAAATTACGGATTTATGTTACTTGCATATGTTCTTTGCCGGAATGATCCTCAAGATGAACTGAGCAAATTGCTTGCAGAAAAAGATGTTGCGGAATTTCATTCGTGTCAGAAAATGGAACGCAACCTCGTGATGCAGGCGTTACGGCAAGAGTTTGTCGGTTACATAAACTCTAAATGTCGGTGGGGGGTACTCATTCTTCCGAGCGATAACCGATTCTCTCTCCTGCCGGATTTACTAGAACTTTTTCGCGTAATGCAAGAGAAGGGTCTTGAAAGACCCGCGGAGCTTTTCATTGATGAAGGCATCCTCGATGGGCGCGGGTTGGCCTAGATCAAGAGATTTGGAGTAATTAAAGACGCGCATATATGCTGCTCTCAAGCAGTACATGGGATTCAACTTGCGGATCTTGTAGCTGGACTCTGTGGTGTGCGTCTAAGGGAGGAGATAAGTGGAAAGCCTAAAATGCTTATCTATGGAGATGATTGTGGGTACGATCCACCGATAGAGGCAGAACTTGGATTTGAGTTGTGGGCTGCACTGCGATACTCAATGCATCATGCACCAGATGCATTAAGTGAGGAAATGCCTGGTATGGCCATGTTCCCAACAAAAGGATACGGTTTCCTGGCCTCCCGAAATTGCTCAGAAAGCCTACTGGATAAAGCTGATCGAGTTTTTGGTGCCGTCTATCTCGGATGTATCCATTGATGCCAACACTCGGGTACCCGCGGTCAGAACACGACTCCCTCCCGTCGCGGTTCAATCGCAGCCCGTTGGGATGAATAAAACAGGAGATAGTTGATGCCTCTAGAGTTGCAGGATGGAAGATGGTCTATGTTGTGGCGTTACCACGACCGGAGTATGGAGATAGCCACTCAGCTTTTGGCTTTTAGCCGTATGGCAGTAAGAGATAGGGGCGTTTTCTGGCACCTTAAGATTCGGTGGAATATCCAAATCGAAAACTTGATGCATGACTTCTGCTACGCAGTTCGAAAAGGAATCGAATTGACAGCGAAAGTTCATCCTGAGATTTCAGACTTAGCTAAAACCTGCTTTCCCCACGAAGAAGGAGGTTTTGTGAAAATACTAGGGGAAGGTAGAATTCAGCTCTGCGATAGGTCGTTTTGGTGGATCGTCAACAGAATTATTCATTCGAGAGACACATTCGTAAAAGATCAAACAATACAAGAGTACGTAAGTCCTGAACCACCTCACTACATAACAAATACATTTTCACCAAAATTTTTTGGATTTTTCTCTGATCTAGACCAAGATAAAGAATTTCGTTACGTTGAAACAGAGGAGCTATTGCAGTGCTATCTTGGGTGATTTTGACTAAAACCCCGAAAGGTCAATTTTGGCCAAATAGTCCAATTATTTCGGCTTGTTAAATTACACAGTCTCAACTGTATTACCAGTTATCAGGCGTGCGACATTTCACCAATACGTTCCGTTATCCATGCG
>CAIYDX010000135.1 GCA_903925005.1 uncultured Geobacteraceae bacterium | reverse complement strand
TGCAGCATATAGACGCCTTAGCCGTTCATCAAGTGCCCACTCAAGATTCTGATAACGCTCTTTGATTGCTGATTCAATATCCATGTTCCAAAACTACCACAAAGAACATAAATAGTCATGTAATTATTTTACAGCTCCTAACATTCTTCATGACTCGCCTCCTTGGTTGTGGCTCTGCGCCGTTGGATTTATTCCGACAGCGTAACCCACGTTAGCAAGGGGCGAGTCCTTTTTTATTCTACTGGCGGACATTATGTCTAATTGAAGTATAATCTGAACGGTACAGATCGGCAGGTTTATAATATGACTCTCTTGTGGCAATGAGGTACATGTCTTAAAGTCATTGACACATTCGATCCTCTGTGAAAATCTACACCGTTACGGAATTGCCTTGAGGTTGCCATGACTATGCGACGAACCATATATTTTTGTTCCAGCCTCGGCCTGCTCTTGCTTCTGGGCTTCTACTTGCCACGCTTGTTATGGGGCCCCAGAGTGGAGGCCCTGGAGCTGCGCCCCAGGGGTCTGGTTCAGACCCTGGTGGTCAATGGCCGGGTTCTGGCTCCCAGCCTCGTACAGATAGGCGCTCAGCAAACCGGTATTGTTATTCGCCGTTTAGTGGAAGAGGGAGATAAAGTCCGTGAAGGGCAACTGCTTCTGGAACTGGATGGCGCCGAATCACAAGCCGGCCTTGCTCAGGCCCAGGCCGGGCTATTACAGGTGCGTGAGGTCGAACAGCCTTTGACCCGCTCCAATGTGGCTCAAGCCGAAAGCACCCTGCACCTGGCCCAATGGCTCCACGACCGGAACGAGAACCTGCTTAAAGACGGCATTATCTCCCAGAGTCAACTGGAAGATTCCCGTAAGGGAGTGGATATCGCCAAGGCAGCCTTGACATCGGCCCGTGCTCAGTCACGGAGTTCAGCGTTCGGGAGCAGTCTGAAGTTGGCGGAAGCCAACGTGGCGCTGGCAAAAGCCAGGCTGGCCCAGACTCAGGTGAAGTCGCCGGCCAAAGGGATGGTGCTGACCCGCACCGTGGAAACTGGAGATCAGGTGCAACCTGGGAAGCTGCTGTTTACTCTGGCCCTGGATGAACCGTTGCAACTGTTGATTCAACCCGATGAAAAAAATCTTTCGCAGTTGCGGACTGGCCAAGAGGCCATGGCCAGTGCCGATGCCTTCCCCGAACGCCCTTTCCCCGCGCGGGTCAGTTACGTGGCCCCCGGCGTGGATGCCACGAAGGGGACCGTGGACGTGAAGTTGGAACTGCCAAAGATTCCGGACTTCCTCCGCCCGGATATGACCGTATCCGTGGAGATTCGCTATGGAGAGAACAAGAATGGCTTGGCCCTCCCCTTTCAGGCTTTCCGTAACGGTTCCCGTCCTTATGTTCTGGTGCTGCGTTCGGGACGCGCAGTGAAAGTTCTGGTGAAACTTGGTCAACGTGGCGAGCGGGAGACCCTGGTCAGTGAAGGTCTCAAATCAGGAGATATTGTCATCCTGGATCCCGCTGCCAGGGAAGGTGGTCGCTACCGGGCAGGTCTAAAGGCGTGCCCATGAACTTCGAGTTCCAGATGGCATTGCGGTTCCTGAAGGAGGGACGCATGCAGACGGCCCTGATCCTGGCCGGTATCAGCACCGGAGTGGGGGTGATGATCTTTCTTTCGGCCCTCATCGGAGGCCTGGAGGAGAGTATCATCGATCGTACTCTGGGCACCCAGGCCCACGTGGTTCTGCGGCCTCCCGAGGAAGAAGCAAGGCCGCAGCTTGATCGTGAGCGTGAAGTAGTACTGGGGCATGTCCAGCGTCCTGCCCAGCGTTTGCGCAGCATTCTGGGGTGGCCCCAGCTGCTGGCCGACCTGCGTCGTCGTCCTGAAGTCACCGCGGCTTCCCCCACGGTGGAAGGGAGCGCTTTTGCGCTGCGGGGCACGGCCAACCGTAGCGTGTCTTTGCGTGGCATTGATCCTGAAAGTTACTCCGGCATCCTGGATCTGCGCACCAAACTTACCGAAGGCACGTTAGATCTGACCGGTACTCACATCTTGGTGGGAGTGGAACTGGCCAAGGAACTGGGCCTGTCGGTCGGAGATGCCTTGCGGCTCACCGCACCGGAAAATCGCAGCGAAGTATTTACGATTTCCGGCCTTTTCGATGTGGGGAACAAGGATCCCAATCTGCACTGGGTCTTTATCAGCCTGCGGGAGGGGCAGACTCTTATGAATCTTTCCGGTGGCGTAAGCACCGTGGAGGTCAAGGTGCGGGACATCTTCAACGCTGAAAAGGAAGCCCAGGAAATCCGTGCTGCAACCGGACTCAAAGTTGACAGCTGGATGACGCTTAACTCTGAGCTGCTTGTCGCGCTTCACGGCCAAAACAGTTCCAGCGTGATGATCCAATTTTTCGTCATTGTGGCGGTGGCGTTGGGTATCGCTTCGGTATTGGTGGTGAGTGTCATTCAAAAAGGACGACAGATCGGTATTCTTCGGGCCTTCGGTACCCGGCGGGAACAGGTGCTGCGGATCTTCCTGTTTCAGGGTGGACTTTTGGGATTGGTGGGCAGTCTGGGCGGTATCCTGCTCGGGACCGTCCTGGCCCTATTCTTTCAAAATCTGGTCTCCAATCCAGATGGCACTCCGATTTTTCCCGTGGCCTTGACCGCGGCGCTCTATGCCCGCTCAGTTCTGGTCGCGATGGTCACCGGGGTGGTTGGGGCATGGCTGCCCGCCAGGCGTGCCGCAGAGCTGGATCCGGCCGTTGCGATCCGCTATGAATAACAGTACCGCAATATTTCAACTGCGGCAGGTGAGCAAATCATACCCCGGCGCCGTTAGCATCGAGGTATTGCATGGTATCGATATCAGCATCAATCAGGGTGAATTCGTGGCTTTGGTGGGTCCTAGCGGTTCAGGTAAGAGTACTCTGCTGAATATACTGGGACTGCTGGATCGCCCTTCCAGTGGTGTCATGGAAATTCTTGGGCAGGATTGCACGGGACTGGACGATGCCGGACTTACCAAGCTGCGGGGGCGGAGTCTCGGATTCGTGTTCCAGTTTCACCATCTGCTCCCTTCCTTTACCGCGGAGGAGAATGTCTTCCTCCCCATGCTGGCGGATATCGGCCATTTCAAACCCGAAATGCGAACGCGCTCACGGGATTTGCTTGGCCGCATCGGTTTGGAGGGTTTCGAGACCCGTCCAGTATCCAGTTTGAGCGGCGGCCAGCAGCAGCGGGTGGCCATTGCCAGGGCGTTGATAATGAATCCGGTTCTGGTGCTGGCGGACGAGCCTACCGGCAATTTGGACCGTGCTTCAGGCCAGCAGGTCTTTGAATTTATGCGGCAATTCAATCGGGAACTAGGCACCGCCTTCCTGATTGTCACCCATGATTCTAACCTGGCAGCGCGCTGCGACCGGATCCTCACTCTGGTGGATGGATGTCTAATGGACGGGAATACAAACAGTGAAACATGCCTGAAAGGTGATTAGGGCTCTCTCTGTTAGGCAAGCTTATGGATAAGTACATAATTTGCAAACAGCACTGAAACTTAGCACCAAAACAGTTATGCGCTGCTCACTTTGTTCAATGCATTAAAGACCGAATAATCGTAATTTCAATAAAAGGGGATTGTATGAAAAAAAAGTTGTTATTCTCGATGTTACTTGTCACTCTCATGACTGCCGGCGCTCTGGCTGCTGAAACACCGGTGCAGCTAACCCGCCCGCCTCATGCTGCCCAACCTGTACCGTCAGTCGCCATGCCGGATCCTCAAAATGCCGAACCGATCAGCGGCACGGTGCTGGAGACCATGAGCAACGGCGGCTACCGCTACATTTATCTGCAAAAGAAGAACGGTGCCAAGATATGGGTGGCAGTTATGGAAATGCCGATTGAAGCAGGAAGCAAAATGAGCTTCAAGCCGGGAGCAGTGATGACCAATTTTGAGAGTAAGGGATTAAAGCGAACTTTTGATACTGTCATATTTTCGGATGGTCCGGTTACCGTGCCCGATCCAAGGAAGAAGCAGGAAGTTTCCACCGGTAGCAAAGTCGTCATCACAGCCAAGGATGAAAAAATATTCGTTGCCAAGGCAATAGGGCCCAATGCGATTACTGTTGCAGAGGCATATATAAATGGCGAAAAACTGGACAAAAAAAAGGTAGTAGTCAACGGCAAGGTTGTAAAGGTGTCGACCGGCATCATGAAACGGAACTGGATCCATATCCAGGACGGCACCGGCTCCCAGAAAAAAGGGACCAACAACCTGGTCTGCACCTCTAAGGATATGGTAAAAGTAGGGGATGTGGTTACCGTAAGAGGAACTATGGCCAAGGATCGTGACTTTGGCAGTGGCTACAGTTACAAAGCCATCATCGAGAATGCCACGTTTACGAAATAAGTGGTTTATTTCAATTGGACTGCCATACAATACTATGTTAAAAATAGATCTATCAATAAAAAAGCAGGAGGGTACCAGTGAAAAAAATCATTACATTGCTTCTAGTCATAGCAGCGCTTGCCTTGGCGGGATGTAAGGACAAATCTAAGTTCGAAGCAAAGGCGAAGCCCGTAGCCGCACCTGGCGGGGATTCTCAGGTCGGCATGAAACCGGTGGACATTCCTGCGGGAACAGGCAAAAAAAGCACGGTGACCCAGACCATGAACTCGGGTGGTTACACCTATGTTGAAGCTGCCGACGATAAAGGGGAGAAAACATGGTTGGCCCTGCCTGAGACGAATGTGGTGGTAGGTGACAAGATCGAATATCAGAATACACCGCCGATGGTGAATTTCAAAAGCAAGACACTGAATAAGACCTTTGATAAAATTCTTTTTGTACCAGGCATCAGGAAAGAGAAGTAGGAGTTTTCTTCATTGAGTGACATAAGAGCGGGACCCTGACCGGGTTCCGCTCTTATAAATTTATATTGGTACGTAACGCCATGAAGAATATGACTCAGACTATATTATGCTCTACTCGAAAGGCAGATTGCTAATAATGAAAAAACTGTTGGTGGGTGCGATACTGTTGGCATCTCCGGCTCAGGGTATGGTTTATACGTGGAAGGACTCTGCTGGTATTATATATTAATGGGGTAGTCGGTTAGTGCCCGAGACAATTCAACCCCAGTTATACCCGTGGGTTACGTCATTTTCAGTAACAG